>JAESUK010000053.1 GCA_016763095.1 Alphaproteobacteria bacterium | reverse complement strand
GAAAGCAATTCAGTATTGTAATGATCCCACCCTTGAACATTACCAAACAAGCGTTTGCGTTCTTTCCATGATTTGGCTGAATCTGGCTCAGGGTCACAGAAAATATGAAGATGGTTAAACGCCCCGACAAGACGAATATGCTTGGACAATAACATCCCGTTTCCAAACACGTCTCCACCCATGTCGCCGACACCCATCACATCAAAATCTTGGGTTTGCGTATCATGACCAAGCTCGTTGAAATGGCGTTTCACAGATTCCCAAGCACCACGCGCGGTGATTCCCATAACCTTATGGTCGTATCCTGCTGATCCACCCGAGGCAAACGCATCATCCAACCAAAAGTTATTAGCCTGAGAAATTCCATTGGCAATATCAGAAAATGTCGCCGTCCCCTTATCTGCTGCAACCACCAAATATGGATCATCCCCATCCCAGCGCACAACATTTTTCGGTGGAACAATTTTTTGGTTAACGACGTTATCTGTTACATCCAACAAAGCTTGGATAAAGATTTTGTAACACGCAATACCTTCATCCAAGAAGGCTTGTCTATCCCCTGATTTTGGTGGATTCTTAACAACAAATCCACCTTTAGAGCCCATAGGAACAATCACAGCATTTTTAACCATCTGTGCTTTCATCAAACCAAGAACTTCGGTTCTGAAATCTTCATGGCGATCGGACCAACGAAGCCCTCCACGGGCGATCGCATCTCCGCGCAAATGAACCCCTTCAATACGGCGTGAATACACAAAGATCTCACGGTATGGTTTTGGATCAGGAAGCGATCCTATGTTTGCACTATCCAGCTTGATAGACACACAATCCTTATAACCACCCTGCGCATTTTTTTGGAAAAAGTTTGTCCGTAAAATCGAACTCATAACGTTCCAAAACAATCGCATAATATGATCATGGTCAATGGACTTAACAGCCTTAAATTCCTTCTTAAGTTGCCCCTCAATCTTGTGAACACTCTTTTCACGATCCCCTACATAATCAGGATCATGCTGAACTTTAAACAATTGCACCAATAATCTTGCAATCTTAGAATTCTGTGTAACAACTTGCTCAGAGAACGTCTTGGAATACGTATAAATCGTTTGTCTCAAATATCGCAACACAGTTCTAAGAATAACAATATCACGCCCAGACAAACCCTCTTTCAACGTCAACTGGTTCAAATAATCATTCTCTGTTCTATTCTCATAGACATCTAAGAATGACTGCTCAAAAAGTTTTTTACGCGCTTTAAATTCTTTGTCACTGATCGTTAAAGATGAAGATAGCAACTCAAAATTATGCGTCCAAAGAGAGTCTTCGCCTTCAAACTTCACTTCTGATGGAATTTCAGACGTTACATAAAACCCCATATTCTCAATAATTGGGAACACAGCTGAAAGTTCAATCGGTGCTTTTGGATTATAAAACTTCAAATTAATGTGACAAGTATCGCCACTTACATCACACGCACTTTTCCCGCGCACAAGATCTAACGCAAGGCACTTTGTTTCCGTAGCTTCTTCGATTTTAAGAATGTCGCGGTATGATTCTAACGCTTCATAGCGGTCTTGATATCCCCCAGAAAATGAATTTCTGTATTTCTGAACAATATTATAGGCCTTTTTATCACTTCCTGTTTCTCGATAAACAACAGATTGCAACTGATCCACCCAATTTTGCGCCGCAACGCGTAAATCATGCTCAATTGCTTCTTTATCGTAGTTTTGAAGGTGAAACGGCTCAACCAAAACAACAAAAGACAAGCGTGCCAAGGGTGAATCATCAATAGAAAGCGCAAAATCAACCGTAGTTCCCTTAAGATGGCTTTCCAAAATTTCTCTAAATTTCAGACGCAATCGTGTATCCCAGCGCTCTTTCGGCACATAAATCAAACAGGACACAGACCGCTCAAACGGATCATTACGCATAAACAAAGCAAGGCGCTTATAATCTTGAAGCTTCACAATTTCATCACTGAAATCACACAACTGATCAATACTAATTTGGAACAGCTCATCACGTGGATATTTTTCAAGAACATGGCGCAAAACACGGTAATCATGTGATGCATTCGGGTATCCTGATTTCTCCATAACTTGCTCGGCCTTATACCGCAAAAACGGCACGGCACGCAGGCTTTGGTTGTATGTCACAGACGCAAACAACCCAAGAAGACAGCCCTCTCCAACCAGCTTACCCTTCTTATCGAACAACTTAATGTTGATACAATCCAATGGAACTTTCCTATGAACAGTGGAAAGCTTATTAATTTTGGACACATAAACAGGTGGTAAATCTTTTCTAAGCTCCTGAAGATGCTCAGGCAATGAAATATCTTTATGGTTCACAAAAACGGGCATGCGTTCATCACGCAAAAGCCCCAAGCTAGATTTACGCACAACTTTGCTTTTAATGCTTCCATCTTTCTGATGGTTAAACTTATATTCTCTATACCCCAAAAGCGTAAAGTTGTTGCGGTGAAGATACTCAAGAAACTCAAGATTATCTTCTATAAGCTCTTCTGGATAAACATCGCTTGGCGCATTATTTAAACCTTTTTGACAATAACGAACCATGTCTTTCATTGCCAACCAATCTTTGGTCGCCCATAAAATATCCGTTAGAATCTTTTCAATATCAGTTTTAAGTTTTTGACGCTCTGCTTTTGGCAATAAATTACTAATTCTGATATGCAAATGCGCACGATGAATAGAGCCTTTTGTCGGTTTTTCTGTATCCATCAATGGGTGAATAAGGAAAACAACGTTGAACCCTTGGTGCGAAAGCTCGGCTGTTACAGAATCAACAATAAAAGCCATATCATGGGAAACCACATCAATTTGCGTATTTCCGACAATTTCATTTTCAATGCCATTACCCTTCACAGGCGACACAGAAACAGAAAACGGAGTCTTCTTAATATTCCTTGTCTTTAACCAATGCACGGATAAAACTTGTTCCAGCTCAGGAACAGGAAGTTGTTTAATCTCTGATTGCGCACTCTTTTCTACAAAGAGAGCTCTAAAGTTTTCTTCTACCGCCGTCCTCTTAATAGAGGCTTTCTTAGTTGGTTTTGGAGAAGATTTTTTAGTTTCTAATGTATGCATAAATGGAACCATTTTATAAAAATAAGGACAATGACGATATAAAATCGTGCGACCCAGAGTAGGACGAAAAGCTTTCTCCCGCAAGATTGATTATAGAACACTTGCTTTTCTTGATAAGAGTCTTTATAAACCGATCACATAATTAAAGTTAAGGAGCAGGAAATGGCACGCGTAACCGTTGAAGATTGCATTGAAAAAGTAGAAACTCGTTTTGAATTGGTGATGTTAGCATCACAACGTGCACGTAAGATTGGCACAGGTAGCCCACTTACAATTGAGCGCGACAACGACAAGAACACTGTTGTGGCATTGAGAGAAATCTCTGAAGACACAGTCTCACCTGAAGCGCTTAAAGAAGACCTTATTCAATCACATCAACGCATCATGTTCACGGAAGAAAGTGAAGAAGAGCCAACGATTGACCTTATGGAAGGTGAAGCTGAGTGGGGAACGCTTACAAAAGAAGCTGAAGAAACTCCCGAGCCAAGCTTAGAAAATCTTGCGGGCTTAGCAGAATAATCATACTATAGCTTTTAAAGAGCTAATCATTAAGGGTCTTTCGAGACCCTTTTTTATTGAATAAAGGTAAAATTATTAATTAATGTCAGAATGCACACACCTCTTAGAAACCGTTAAATCATACAACGAAGACGCTGATCTCCCCCGCATTGAACGTGCATACGAATTTGCCAAGAAAAAACACCATGGGCAAACACGTGCCTCTGGAGAGCCTTACTACACGCACCCAATGGAAGTGGCTCAAATCCTCGCTGATATGCGAATGGACCCCGACACGATTATTACCGCCATTCTCCACGACACAATTGAGGACACCGACACAACAACCGAAGAGATCACTGAACTTTTTGGACATGATGTTGCCACGCTCGTAAATGGGGTGAGTAAACTAACAAGAATTGAAAGCCAAACTGTTGAGGGAAAACAGGCTGAGAACTTCCGTAAACTTGTTTTGGCGATGTCTGAAGATATCCGCGTATTGATTGTAAAACTTGCCGACCGTCTTCATAACATCAGAACCCTGCACCATATCTCCAAGCCCGAGAAACGCAAAAGAATTGCCCGAGAAACGCTTGAGATTTACGCCCCACTTGCAGAACGTATCGGGATTCATAAGATTAAAGAAGAACTGGATGACATTGCCTTCTCGCATATGAACCCAGAAGCCCGCGAAAGTATCGTGAATCGCCTCTCATTTTTACGCAAAGAAGGCATCGACCTTGTCGATAAAGTCATCAGCGAACTTTCTGCACTTGTAACAAAAGCAGGTATTGACGCACAAATCACAGGACGTGAGAAAACGCGTTACTCCATCTGGCGGAAAATGCAGCGGAAAAACGTTTCCTTTGAACAGCTCTCTGACATCATGGCGTTCCGAATTGTTGTGCCAGATATTGAACAATGTTACCACGCACTTGGTATCCTTCACTCAGAATACCCGACTGTACCAGGGCGCTTTAAAGACTTTATTTCAACCCCAAAGGCCAATGGTTACCGCTCTATTCACACAACCGTAATCGGACCTCACAGCCAACGCATTGAAGTTCAAATTCGTACAGAAGATATGCACGAAGAAGCCGACCTCGGAGTAGCCGCACACTGGGCATATAAACAAGGCAACATGAAAGAAGCCTTGGCGAGTGCAAAAAAATATCGCTGGCTCCGCGAACTTGTCGATATCAT
>JAESUK010000052.1 GCA_016763095.1 Alphaproteobacteria bacterium | reverse complement strand
CATATAGATAACTTCATCAGTCATTCTACCATCAGTAACACGGCGATACGGGCTTTCAATAAATCCATATTTATTAACACGAGCAAAAGTAGCAAGAGAGTTAATCAAACCAATATTTGGTCCCTCTGGCGTTTCAATCGGGCAAATACGACCATAATGCGTAGGATGCACGTCACGCACTTCAAATCCAGCACGTTCACGTGTCAAACCACCTGGACCCAACGCTGACAAACGACGCTTATGCGTGATTTCAGACAATGGGTTTGTAGCATCCATGAACTGAGACAATTGTGAAGAAGAGAAGAACTCACGAACAGCCGCTTGTGCTGGCTTAGAGTTAATCAAATCATGTGGCATATAGTTGTCAATCTCAACAGATGACATACGCTCACGGATTGCACGTTCCATACGAAGAAGTCCCAAGCGAACTTGGTTTTCCATTAGCTCGCCAACTGAACGCACACGACGGTTACCAAGGTTATCAATATCATCAATCTCCCCTTTACCATCTTTCAAACCATGCAAGTACTGTAAGATTGCAATAATGTCTTCTTTACGAAGAACACGCACTGTATCCGCAGCATCAAGCTCAAGACGCGCATTCATTTTCACACGACCAACAGCTGAAAGATCGTATCTCTCTGGATCGAAGAATAATGAGTCAAATAGTGCTTGTGCACTATCTACTGTAGGTGGCTCACCAGGACGCATAACACGGTAAATATCAATCAACGCTTCTTCGCGTGTATCACATTTATCAGCTTCAAGTGTGTTACGAACATATCCACCAACATTTGTGTGGTCGATAGCAAGAATTGGAAGAGTCGAGATACCAAGTGTATCAATTTTCTCAAGGTCTTCTTCAAGGATTTCATATCCTGCTTCGTAAAGAACAGTTCCTGTTTTCTCATCAATAAGGTCTTTAGCGATATATTGACCAACAAGCTCTTCAGCTTGAACAAGAATATCTTTTACACCCTCTTCAGCCAATTTCTTCGCTTTACGTGGTGTAATCTTCGTTCCAGCTTCAACAATAACGTCACCTGATTTAGCATCAACCAAGTCATTAACCAACTTAACACCGCGGTAACGCTCAGCACTAAACGGTGTGCTCCAGCCTTTTTTACTACTTGTGTACGTTTTTGTTTCATAGAATGTCGAGAGAATATCTTCATTCGTCATACCCTGAATCATCAAAGGATCAGGTGTCGTTCCTTTTTCTTCACATTCTGCCATATATGCCAAAGTTGCATCAGAGTATAATGCGCGCATAAACGTAGTAACAGGAAGCTTACGACGACGGTCAATACGAACATTCAGAATGTCTTTCGCATCGAACTCAAAATCCAACCATGAACCACGGTAAGGAATAACACGTGTCGAGAATAAATATTTACCAGTAACGTGTGTTTTACCACCATCATGATCAAAGAACACACCAGGTGAACGATGCATTTGAGAAACGATAACACGGTCTGTTCCGTTTACAACGAATGTACCTGTTTCTGTCATCAAAGGCATATCTACCAAGTAAACATCTTGTTCTTTGATATCACGGATTGATTTCAACCCTGTGTCTTCATCCACATCAAATACTGAAAGACGAAGTGTAACACGAAGAGGCGCCGCAAATGTCTTATCGCGTTGGCGACATTCTTCAACATCGTACTTAGGCTGTTCAAGCTCATAAGAAACGAAATCAATCTCTGCAAGACCATTAAAGTCATTAATTGGAAAAACACCCGTTAAGACTTCTTGAAGTCCTGACATGGTGCGTTCATCTGAAGGAATTTCCGCTTGTAAAAAAAGCTTGTATGAATTCTTTTGAATTTCAATCAGATTTGGCATCTGAATAGCTTCTTTAATCTTACCGAAAGATCTACGGACACGCTTACGTCCGGTGAAGCTGTTTGCAATGTCTGAAGGATTAGCGGTTAGTTTTTTTTGTGCACTCATAATAGCTCTGCCCTTTTCTTCATAAACCTAAAATCTAAATCAACTCTTCTAAACATCCTTTTCACTAGAAAGGCGATGAGAGTGATTTACCGACGCAACATAAACGCTTAAACATAGAATACAGGCTGTATACAACCTCTTCGTGCCAAGCATTTATCTGCAATATTTAATAATATGTACAACGCAAAGGGGCGAGGGATCTATTGATCCTTCGCCTACTTTGGCTGAATAATTAACTGAAACAAATGTTTTTGTCCACTAGTAACTTTTCCTTAATTTAAAATATTAAAATTAAGAATAAGAATTACTTAAGCTCAACAGTTGCGCCAGTAGCTTCAAGTTTAGTTTTCAACTCTTCAGCTTCGTCTTTGCTTAGACCTTCTTTAACAGCTTTTGGAGCACTTTCAACTAGGTCTTTAGCTTCTTTCAAGCCAAGTCCTGTGATTGAACGAACTTCTTTAATCACTGAGATTTTGTTTCCGCCTGCAGCAGTCAATACTACATTGAATTCAGTTTGCTCAGCAGCCGCACCAGCATCGCCAGCAACAGCAGCAACCGCTACAGGTGCAGCGGCAGAAACGCCCCATTTGTCTTCTAGAAGTGTCGCAAGTTCAGCAGCTTCAAGAACCGTCAATGTTGAAAGTTCGTCTGCAATTTTATTAATATCAGCCATGTTATAATCTCCTTTGTGCTGTAATTTAATTCTTTTAATAAACCTTAGTAACTATTCGCCCGTTGCACCGTATGCACCACACACACGAGCCAACTGACCAGCTGGCGCTTGTAGTACGCCTGCAATTTTTGTTGCTGGTGCTTGAATAAGCCCAACCAATGTTCCGCGGATCTCATCAAGAGAAGGTAATTTAGATAACGCTTCAACAGCAGCAACATCCAATGTCTTCTCTCCAAGAGCTCCACCAATAATCAAAAACTTCTTATGACTATCAGCAAATTTCTGTGTAACTTTTGCCGCTGCAACAGGGTCTGTAGAAATCGCAATTCCTGTAGGACCTGTAAACATGTCGTTCAAATGCTCAAACTTTGTTCCTTTAATAGCAAGCTTCGCAAGCTTGTTTTTAAGAACTTTGTATTCCGCACCATTTTCACGAAGGGAACCACGAAGCTCCTGCATCTCAGATACCGTAGATCCGGCATATTGTGTTACAACAACCATTTCACTGTTTTGGAATCTTTCATTCCATGTTGCAACAACTTGTTCTTTTTCAGCGCGGGATAATCCCATAGCACATCTCCTTAAGTAAAAACCTCAAAATAAAAAAGGATGCTTCTCAGCATCCCACCCAAAACATCAAAAAGAGAATCAACGACTAATCGTTTAACTCCCCATCTACACAGGATTTTAAGTTAAAAACACCTGAGGTCTCGGATAAAGATGTGCGTATATAAGAGAATCATCGGCACCTTGTCAAGAGTCTTTTGCAAAAAATCGTACATATATACTAAATACACGCAAACCCCCTGCCCGATTCACTTACACCGAACATAAGTTCCACAAAAAAAGGCCCTCACCTGAGGACCTTTCAACTATTTATAACAATAAATAAACAACCTTACAGATTATTCTCAACCGCCCTACCTATAACATCTTGAACATTCATCTTCTGTGCCTCTGGTAGCGCACGAAAAACATCTGCATCATTCGTCTGGTGCATATAGATCTGTGTCGCGCCACTGAAGGCACGATCAACATCAGAGCTACCCGAAACACGGTGTTCCTCGCCTAAATTACTAATAACTTGTCTTAAATCATGTGCTGTTATCTTTGCGCCATCACCAATTTGATCACGGACCGCCTGCTTTAATAAACGCCCAGGCTCTCCTGCCATACCATGCCCACGAACAGCATCATCAAACGCCTCAGCACCACTAAAGACCATTTTTCTCTTATCTCGTGCACGAATACCTTCTACATTTAAAACTCTCATCGAAACTCCACCTATAATTTAAAATTCACACTAACCCTACATTACAAACCCTAAAGATATATTAACCCTCAAAATCTGAAGGCAACATAAGAGATAGAAAAGCAATTGTCCAGAAAATATGGAAATAAAAAAGCCCTCAAAAATGAGGGCTTCTAAATTCTGTCTGTGCTTAAAGTAATTAAGCAACCAAGCTTTCAAGGTCAATCTTGATTCCAGGGCCCATTGTTGACGTCAAAGTGATCTTATTAATATAAGTTCCTTTAACACCTGATGGACGAGCTTTTTTAATCGTTGTAATAAACGCCATAACGTTTTCAATAATTTTTGCTTCATCGAAACTTGCGCGACCAAGACCAGCGTGAATAATTCCAGCTTTTTCTGCACGGTACTCAAGAGAACCAGCTTTTGCAGACTCAACAGCTTTCTTAATATCCATAGTAACTGTTCCAAGCTTAGGATTTGGCATCATTCCCTTTGGTCCAAGAATTTTACCAAGCTGACCAACTTTAGGCATCATGTCAGGTGTCGCAATCAAGCGATCAAAATTCATGTCACCCGCTTTAATCATATCAGCCAGCTCATCAGAACCAACGATATCCGCGCCTGCCGCTTTCGCTTCATCCGCTTTCGCGTCTACCGCCATAACAGCAACACGCACAGTTTTACCTGTTCCATGTGGAAGTTCAATTGTACCACGTACAATTTGATCCGCATGTTTTGGGTCTGCGCTTGTATTAATTGCAATTTCGATTTGTTCATCGAACTTACGTCCCTTAGCTGAAGCTTTTAAAGTCTTAACAGCGTCTGCGATGCTATATACCGTATTACGGTCAACAGCTTCATAGCTTTTTTTCATAGCTTTTGATGTTTTTGCCATTGTGCTTAGCTCCCTACTACTTCGACGCCCATTGAGCGACATGTTCCAGCGATAATCTTAACAGCTTGATCCATATCATTCGCATTAAGATCAGCTTTTTTGATTTCACAAATTTCTTCAAGTTGCTTACGCGTAATCTTGCCAACAATTTCCTTAGAAGGATTGTTCGCACCAGATTTAAGTTTAAGCGCTTTCTTGATCAAGAAGCTTGCTGGTGGTGTTTTTGTAATAAAAGTAAAAGAACGATCTTCATACACTGTAATAACAACAGGTATAGGCATTCCTTTTTCCAATGATTCTGTTTTCGCGTTAAACGCTTTACAGAATTCCATGATATTCACACCATGTTGACCAAGTGCTGGTCCAACTGGTGGAGACGGGTTCGCTGCCCCCGCCTTAATTTGCAGACTAATAGAGCCTGTTGCTTTTTTTGCCATGTTTTCCTCCTTATAGTTTGAACATGAGGCTTCGTGGTGCAGTTCTGGATGGCTATATATATAGTTTTACCAGAAAACTTTCCACAAATCAGCGCGACACTAGTCGCACATCCCTTGAAAATCAAGGAAATTCTTTAAGTATGATTTAAACTTTCTCAACCTGAGTGTATTCAAGCTCAACAGGTGTCGCACGACCAAAGATAGAAACAGATACTTTGAGTCTTTGCTTATCCTCATCAATCTCTTCAACAAAACCGTTAAACGATGCAAATGGACCATCAACAACTTTAAGCTCTTCACCAATATCAAATGTGATACTTGGTTTAGGACGATCAACGCCTTCTTGAATTTGCTTAAGAAGTGCTTGAGCTTCTTTTTCACTCACAGGTGACGGCTTGTTATTCGCACCAAGGAAGTCTGTAACCTTTGGTGTATCTTTTACCAAATGCCATAGATTGTCGTTCATGTTCATTTTAATAAGAACATATCCTGGGAAGAACTTACGCTCAGCCGTTACCTTTTTCCCACGACGCATTTCGACAACTTCTTCTTTAGGAACAAGAATCTGTTCAATATCATCTTCAACACCCTTTTGACGTGCTTTCTCCATAATTGCGTCTGAAACTTTTGATTCAAAACCTGAATAAACATGCAATACGTACCAACGTTGAGCCATCTTCTTTTCCTTTACAATTCTTTGTATTCTTTAATCTAAACTTACAAACCCAAAATCAGGCGAATAAAGAACGCCATAATCTGATCTGCCATAAACAAAAATGCCGATGCCAATGCAACCATGATAAACACTGCAATCGTGCTCTTAATCGTTTCATCCTTTGAAGGCCAAGTAACCTTCTTAGCTTCAGATTTAACTTCTTTCCCATATGCAATTGGATTAAATTTCATCATCTCAGCACCTTAAATAATTGTTATAATTAACCCTTTTCTTCATAAACCCTGTAAACTCTGAGTGTGAGTGTCTGTCAGGAATTTATAATGTAAGGAAGTTAGGA
Organism: Alphaproteobacteria bacterium; assembly: GCA_016763095.1. Classification (GTDB taxonomy): domain Bacteria; phylum Pseudomonadota; class Alphaproteobacteria; order Micavibrionales; family Micavibrionaceae; genus UBA1850. The sequence continues at coordinate 15,752 of JAESUK010000052.1, read as the reverse complement.
AACTTAATAAAACAGTTTCCCTAAAATAGAAAGCATTTTTTTATAAAAACGCCTTCATTATTACAGACCTCTATTAAAACGTTCTTTGAATCGTTTCGCCCGCTTTAGAGATATCACGTCCCGCGCCGTCTAGTGTGTTTGCACACGCGCTGAGCGCTCCGCCAAGAGCACATAGGCTCAATACAATTAAAATCTTTTTCATGACATCTCCTTTTGGATAACTATATATACAATTAACATTGGCGTGTAATCATTTGCTTCTTAATCTCTGCAATTGCTTTCGCAGGATTAAGCCCCTTAGGGCACGTATTCGTACAATTCATAATTGTATGACAACGGTACAGCTTAAATGGGTCTTCAAGCGCGTCTAAACGTTCACCCGTTGCCTCATCACGTGTATCTGTAATCCAACGATACGCTTGAAGCAAAATCGCAGGGCCAAGAAACTTATCACCATTCCACCAGTAACTCGGGCAAGATGTCGAACAGCAAAAGCACAAAATACACATGGCAGGTCCATGACCATCTGCGCCATTAAGCAATTGCGCATCATGAGAAGACTGCAACCTTTCTTTTGTCGGTGTAGGTGAATCCGTCTTCAACCATGGCTCAATCGACGCATATTGCGCATACACATGGTTAACATCTGGAACCAAATCTTTGACAACAGGCATATGTGGCAGAGGAGAAATTTGAACGTCGCCTTTTACATCATCAATTGCCTTCAAACACGCAAGCGTATTAGTCCCATCAATATTCATCGCACACGAACCACAAATTCCTTCACGGCATGAACGACGGAATGTTAAGGTACTATCAACCTTATCTTTAATATAGATAATGGCATCCAACATCATTGGACCACATTTACTAAGGTCAATTTTATATTTATCCCAACGCGGATTTTCACCCGTCTCAGGGTCATAACGGTAAACCTTAAATATCTTACTATTCTTGGCACCATCCGACGCGTCCGTCAGTTGACCTGTTTTGATTTTTGAATTCTTAGGGAGTGCAAATTGAGCCATGTTTATAATGCTTTGTATTTTTAAATAATTTACTTAGAATAAACACTAACGAATAAAAAGTGAAGCCACCATATAAAAAAATGCAAAAAACAATCACAACATTAAAGTACACAGCCATTTTCATGGTGGGTTTTTGCATTGCCGTATTCACTATAAACCAAATCATCCCGCGCCCTCCGATAGATTTAGGACTAGAACAGCCAAACTTAACTACCTTAAGAAGAATGCACAGGATTACAGCATTATCTTTTTAGGAAGCAGTCGCACCCATCGCATGATCGACAGTCGCACTATTGAAGGGCAACTTCAAGACAGAGGATGCGCCCTACGAGTCTTCAATATGGGCTTTGCAAACCTAACACTAGAGGAAAGCGATTATCTCCTCTCTGAAATCTTAAATATTCCCAACAATAACTTCCAAATGATTATCCTTGATGAACCTCTGACAGGACTGCAACATCTCGATCAGGCACGATCCAGACGTACACAAATGCTCTCTGGAACAGATATAACTACGAGACGTTTTGAAAATATATGGTCATACCAAGAATCATGGCAAAAAAAGCTCTATAGATCTGCCATAAACGTCTATAGCACAGCATATGGTGCACTTAACATCGGGTTACTCAGTCGAAAAATATTCTCAAACTCATATGATGCAACGCTAACCGAACAAAACATAGCTATTTCAGAAGAAGTGCAAACTTTTGAAAAACGCGGGGGCTTTAAGGTGCTTGAAGATAACTTAGGGACAAACAAACGCGCTTCTATTGTTCATAAGAACTTCTTGGCGCAAGTTGCGCAATTCGACAAGAAACTCAGAAACATTCTAAAGCAAAAGATAAAACCGTCTCCCTTCTCCGCAAAGCCTCGTGCAACAATTATAAAGCAACAACTCAATAAAATTACACAATATAATATCCAAGCAGGATTCTATGTCGCCCCCCTCCCCAATCGCATAAGTGAAAACAACAGCCTTGTTAAAACACTTGGAAAAGCCACTTATACCCTTAATTATAACGATCCTAGACAAATGCCAATGCTATGGAACAGTAAATATTGGTTCGACCCATATCACCTAAACCAAGAAGGTGCGCGGATCATGTCACAAGACATTGGACGGCGCTTATATGAAAGCACCTGCCCTAAGTTCGCCCACACCACAGAGACAGGAGGCGTTTAAATGTTATTCGTAGAACCTCGCTTCCTCATATTCTTTGCCCTCATCTTCGCCATATACTGGGCTATGCCATGGCATAAGGGACGTAAACTCTTTCTTCTTGGGGGAAGTTACCTTTTCTATGCTGCGTGGGACTGGCGTTTTCTGGGACTAATTCTACTCTCGACAATCGTGGATTTCGTTATAGGACAGCGCATAGAGAACAACAGAGCCAAGAAAAAAAGCTACGTTATAATAAGCCTTATTGTAAATTTAGGATTTCTTGGGATATTCAAATATTTCAACTTCTTTGTGGAAAGCGCAATCGACTTAGCAAGTACATTTGACCTAACACTCAACCACACAACATTGAACATCATACTACCTGTCGGGATTAGCTTTTATACCTTCCAGACCCTCAGCTATACACTTGATATTTATCGCAAGAAGTTAAAGCCGCAAAAGGACATCTTCGACTTTGCCTTGTTTGTTGCATTCTTCCCACAGTTAGTGGCAGGACCAATCGTCCGCGCCAAAGACTTCCTCCCGCAACTTAAAACCAAACATCTTTGGAGCAGTATCCCCGTCAAGGCTTGCCTACTTCTCTTTCTTGTCGGATTTATTAAAAAAACTGTTATCTCAGATAACCTTGCATTCACCATTGATCAAGTATTTTCCGACCCAGACAGCTACACCCATCTTTCAATCATTACCGCCAACCTGCTCTACACAATTCAAATCTATTGTGACTTCTCTGGCTACACAGATATGGCCATCGCCATCGCTGGATTATTGGGCTTTAAGCTCGCGAAAAACTTCGATGCACCATATCTTGCAACAAGCATCATAGGGTTCTGGAAACGCTGGCACATATCACTTTCCACGTGGTTAAGGGATTATCTATACATCTCGCTTGGTGGCAACCGTAAAGGCGAGTTGATACGCTACCGTAACTTGATGCTCACAATGGTGTTGGGGGGCTTATGGCATGGCGCCGCATGGACTTTCGTAATATGGGGGCTTATCCATGGGTTAGCCCTAAGCATCAACCATCTCTGGCACAAACTCAAGGCCCCAAAGATTCCAGCACTACTCAGCTGGGCGATCACATTCTATATCGTCAGCGCATGTTGGATTTTCTTCCGAGCAAACGACATCACCACAGCCCTAAGCATGGCAAAAAGCTATACTCTAATCGGGGATGCTGGGACACAAATCTTGGGAGATTTATATATCTTTATATTGGTGGGGTTACTTGGACTTCATTTCATCTGGAGGAAAGCACAGCTTGAACAAAAACTTGTAAGCCTCTCTGCGCCTATTTTTTCTGGGCTGTTAGGAATGGCAGTACCTCTTATCCTTCTCTTTCATCCCGCAGGGTATCAACCCTTTATTTACTTCCAGTTTTAAAGATCAAACTTCTTTTGCTCTGCCTGTTTTTTTATATATTCTCGAAGCCACTTCCCTTTAGCAGGCGTCTCAGGTGACTCATCCCCCTCTACGACTGACGGAGCATTCTTCCCCGCTTTATCACGGTAACGTTTAATATAGGGCACATACTTTGTAATTTCTGGATCACGCGTACCTGTTATATTTCTATGATCAGGAACATCTCTTGTATCAAGAACAGCCATAGTTTTATTACGCCCCAAATCCAAAATTTGATCTCCAAAATCACCAAGGACATCTTGAAAGGACACCTCAGTTGTAAATGCAACAACAGGCACTTTCTTCTCATCTCCGTTTAAGAATGACCTATTCACGACAGTACACAAATCATCATCAAACATGATTTTTGCATCATGTGTAAAAATAAGGTCATACCCGCGCTCGCATGCAAAACTATACACTCTTGGGTCAGAAGCATTTGTATCATATACCCGCCCAATCATATCCAACGTACATTCACCACCAAAGAAGGAATCAATATCCTCAACATCTCGTCTACCCATATTGGCATCAACAAGAATACGGACAGGGGGAAGCGACAACACACCTTCTTTATGGTCATCATCGAAAGCAGCTTTGAGAACGCTCGGTAATTTTGCCAAACGTTTGAATAATTCTGATACGTTCAATTTTCATCACTCCGTAATTTTAAAAAAAACAATATCATATATATGTAAAATAAACAAAGAAAAAGACCCAACAACCTACATAACATAGGAAGCTGGGTCAGTTGGGGAAAACAAATGCCTCATTAGGGTTAGGACACCAAGGCATTATGCTGTTATAAAACGCTTAGACACTACCTCCGTGTCGTAAATTTTTGACACCCTTAAAAGATGCACTACTATGCTCAAAGAGCAACCTCTCCATACAATCCGATGCATTATACGAGTGGACACCTATACTTGATTTCACATTCACAAAGCGATCGTTCCACTGAAAAGAAATCCTATCGAGCTTTGATCTCAAATACTGCGCTTCATCTATAATCGCTTCCTTGTGCTGATCTGGAATAAGGGCAACAAACTCTCCACGTCCAAGATAAGCAGTGTCAGATTCATGGGACAGATCAGACAATAAAATGTTTGCAACCTGCTTTAAACATAGGGACAGAACATACTGTCCGTGAACACTTCTAATATTCTCGTAATTATCTATATCGGCAAGAACAAGCGTCCCTCCCCAGCTCTCATTGTTTCTAATACGTATGCATTGTGCGTCAAATAAATGATAAAATCCTGCGCGATCAGACAACCCCGTCACGGGATCAAGCCCTTCAAATCTAGGATTAGGAACGGAAACCCTCTCTCTTAACCGTTCTAACTTCCGACGTATGTGACTGGTTTGCGCTTCTATATTCAACAAAACCCTTTTTACAGTTTCTGCATCATTGATATTCAAAAAAGAAGTTGGCTTAGTAGTATCCATATTATGTAGTCTCATCTCTTAAATCATTTTTATTTAATCTCACCAACATAAGTAGCTAAGATCATGCCAACAACAAATCGTTTAAAAACAAACTCTTAAAAAACAGCCAGAAAAAACAACCACGACAAAAGTGCCCCATCGGCAGTTTTTGCTCATATTTTTACGATATCTTTACTTTCATGAACTAAAAGAAGAGTGATAGAGTTAATTTAATCTGGTAAAAAAACAAAAACACACATGACAAAGCTTCATACCTTAATCTTATGCTTATATTGCATTATATGTATACCAACTCTGGCACACAGCTTTGTCGTCTCTACAAATCCGTCTAAGCTAGAGAAGGAATCGGGCACAACCATCGCCCCGCACAAAGCACTGTATGACATCCGCCTTAAAAAAATAAACTCAGATGGACGGCTTATAAACATTGAGGGGGAAATGTATTTCTCTCTTGCAACAACATGTACAGGATGGATCACAGATCATCGTTTCACATTGTTTTACGATTACAATGATACCCCACGCTTAAAAATGACAAGTGTGATTTCAACATATGAATCCTATGACGGACAAGACTTTCAATTTCTCTCAACCCGTAAGAAAAACGGAAATATATATGAAGAAATTAATGGGCATCTTCTTACAAAGAAGACAAACAAAGACTTGATGACGGTTGAATACTCTAAACCTCAAACAAACAACCTCTCAATGTCACCCAATACATTATTGCCAATACAGCACACAGCGCAACTTCTCAAAGCCGCACAACAAGGCAAAAAATACATCACCCTTTCTCTCTTTGATGGAAGCGATGATCAAGGACCAATGGAAGTCAGCGCGTTTATATCTCCCGCGATAAACTCCCTTCATCACACAAGACCAGAGGAAGATCTCTACAAAATCGAACTTGCATTCTTTCAACAAAACAGCAAAAGTGAACTCGCTGAATATGAAATCATGCTCTACATCCATAACAGTGGTATTATACCTTATATGCTGATAGACTACGGTAGTTTTACCATTTCACAGAGCCTAAGGTCGATAGAAGATTTGCCTCAAGAAAATTGTGGCATAAAAGAACAAACAAAGAGGGTACATTAAATCATGAATAAGAAAGTTCTTATCGTTGAGGACAACGAACTGAACATGAAGCTTTTCAGGGATTTGCTTGAAGCACATGGGATTGATTCCGTACAAACAAGTAATGGCTTTGAGGTTTTAGACTTAGCACGGGCAGAAAACCCTGATCTTATTCTTATGGATATCCAGCTTCCTGAAGTATCAGGGCTTGAAATCACAAAGTGGCTCAAAGATGATCCTGAGCTCAAAGCAATCCCTATTATAGCTGTCACAGCTTTCGCAATGAAGGGCGATGAACAAAAAATCAGAGATGGCGGATGTGAAGACTACCTCTCAAAACCTATTTCGGTGGTCTCTTTCATCGAAACAGTTAATAAGTACCTTGACCCTCAAAGTACTGAATCAGAAGAAAAATCAAAGACAAAAAAAGAAGAGAGATAATACAGCCATGACCGCACGTATTCTTGTCGTTGATGATATTCTTCCCAACGTAAAACTGCTTGAAGCAAAACTCACTAGTGAATATTACGAAGTTGTAACCGCGATGAGTGGGGAAGAGGCGCTTCAAAAAACCAAAGAAACAATGCCTGACCTTGTCCTTCTGGATATCATGATGCCTGGTATGGATGGATTTGAGGTCTGCACACGTATGAAGGCCGACCCAGACATTGCTCATATCCCTGTTGTTATGGTGACAGCCCTCACCGACACACAAGACCGCGTCAAAGGTCTCGAATGTGGTGCAGATGACTTCCTAAGCAAACCTGTCAACGACACAGCCCTTATGGCACGTGTACGCTCTCTTGTGCGCTTGAAAATGGCCATTGATGAATGGCGCGCTCGCGAAACAACAGCAACACAACTCGGTGTTATTCAAGAAACGTCCAACACCGCCAATGAAGGCATAGAGAAATCAAACATCCTCCTCATTGAGGATATGGATTTCGAAATCAAAAAAATCAAAGACACCATAGAGTCACAAGGACACACGATGCAAACCGTTCCAACGGGAATGGAGGCTATAAAGCTAACAAATGATAATAAATACGACCTAATTATAGTCTCTTTAAACCTTGAAAATGAAGATGGAATAAGACTTTGCTCTCATCTTCGCTCGAACGAAAAAACCAGAAACACGCCCATTTTGATGATTGGTGGAGAGGATGATATTGACCGTATCGCACGCGGTCTTGAAATCGGAGCTCATGATTACATTGTCCGCCCAATCGATCGTCAGGAATTACTGGCACGCATGGTCACTCAAATTCGCCGTAAACGTTTCCAAGAAAAACTACGCTCAAGTTATGAAGTCAGCCTCTCTATGGCACTCACTGATACACTCACGGGACTCTATAACCGCCGTTACTTCGAAGTTCATCTACAAAAATTAATTGATAATAATAAAGCGTCGGGGAAAACACTTGGCGTTATTTATACCGATATTGACCATTTCAAGGCTGTAAACGACACCTATGGGCATGGGGTTGGGGACGAAGTTCTCAAAACCTTCTCAAAACGTTTAACTGATAACCTCCGAAGCTTTGATCTTGTAGCAAGAATTGGTGGAGAAGAGTTCGTCGCTGTCCTTCCTGATACAGATGAAGCTACAGCACACATTATTGCGGAACGCCTTAGACGTTCCATTTCAAGTCAGCCTTTTAAAACCTCACACCCAGAACCACTGAGTATAACAACTTCAATCGGTGGCGTGGTCATAGACGGTGGGGACCAAACAATTACACAAGTATTGGAACGTGCCGATGCACAACTATACTTGGCTAAGCACGGCGGTCGTAATACAGCCTTCTTCGAAAAGGCAGGACAAATCGACCCTGAAAAATATCGTCCACAATCCCGCCCTATTCTACATAATGAAGAAGAATAATTAAACTTTATTTAGTTTACATAAAAATATATCTTGCATTCTCTTTCTATACATGAGATAACCCTGCTCATAGTTTTATATATGGAAAAAGGAACACAAGTTATGATTGCACCATGGTTATTCCCAAAGACACGCGACACAATCGCAACGAAAACAGCCCCCGCAAGAGCAACAGCTAAGAAAGCCTTCTATACAGGCGCAATATTCATTGCCGGTGGTATGACATTTATCGCAGCAGAAAAGAACTTTGATGTAACAGATCACATCGTAAATTTCGCTGGTCAAAAAATTGAGCAAGGCGTTGATATCATGAACGCAAAAGACACATCCCTTCAACAACTCGTTGGAGTAACACCTTCTACACGCAAGACATCTTACGCATCAACATCTAACGATAATGGCGATATGCAAGTAGCTTCTTTGCAAACAAGGGCTCTTGCTCGTGAAGAAAGCGCTCGCCTAAGTAAAATCATGCCAAGTGCCGAATTCCACGCTGTTGGAAAAATTGTAACATCTGACGCATCTTGCCCAGAGCTAATTATGAACGGCGTTGTTAGAGATCAAACAAGTTGTGAACTTGGTTACGCGATGCTTGCTAAGAACTAATAAGAATAACAATACTCCCTGATAAGAAGGAGCCTTTTGGCTCCTTTTTTGTTGTGATTATATAACTTTACACTACACACGACTTTCCTCGTGACTCTGAGGCATTTTATGTTTAAAAATTAAGACTTAAACATAAACTTAAAATAGACAAAGCAGTTATGAAATTCACACTCTCTTGGTTAAACGACTATCTCGAAACAACAGCATCTCTTGAAGAAATCTGCGCAAAGCTCACAAGCATCGGGCTAGAGCTTGAAGGCGTCGAAGACCGCGGTGAGATATATGCACCATTTAAAGTTGCTCTCATCGAAGAAGCAATCCAGCATCCAAACGCAGATCGCCTTAAACTGCTCACTGTGAATACAGGTGAAGAGAAACTACAAGTTGTGTGTGGTGCACCAAATGCCCGCACAGGTATGAAAGGACTCTTTGCTCCTGTTGGAAGCTATATCCCTGGTCTTGAGTTTAAACTCAAAAAAGGAAAGATCCGTGGCGAAGAATCAAACGGCATGATGGTCTCAGAAAAAGAGATGCTTCTCTCCGATGAACATGACGGAATCATTGAAGTATCAGACGACCTTGAATTGGGTACACCAATGGCAGATATATACGGACTTAACGATCCAATTATCGACATTGCAATAACCCCAAACCGTGCAGACGCAACAGGAGTCTACGGGGTAGCACGTGACCTAGCCGCCTCTGGTCTTGGAACACTAAAAGAACCGAACAGAGAGTCAATTAGGGGTAGTGGACCAAGCACTGTAACGGTAACCATTGAAGATACTGAGGCATGCCCCCTCTTCCTTGGACGCACAATCAAGGGAGTCAAAAACGAACCTTCACCACAATGGCTTCAAGATCGCTTAACAGCCATTGGTCTACGCCCAATTTCAACGCTTGTTGATATTACAAACTATATTACACATGACCTTGCGCGCCCATTACACGTCTTTGATACGGACAAACTACAAGGCAATATTCACGTACGCATGGCAAAATCTGGCGAAACGCTTGATGCCTTAAATGACACAAAATACGAACTCCAAAACTTCATGACTGTCGTATGTGATGACAGTGGTGTATTGGGTCTTGGAGGAATTATCGGTGGTACACAAACGGGGTGCACAGAAACAACTCAAAACGTGTTCCTAGAATGCGCATACTTTGATCCGCCAAAAACAGCAAAAACAGGGCGCTCCCTCCAAATCGAGAGTGATGCCCGCTATCGTTTCGAGCGTGGAATTGATCCAGATTTCACAATAGATGGCATTGAGATTGCAACACGCATGATCATTGATCTCTGCGGTGGCGAGGCAAGTGATGTTACACAAGCTGGCGCTATTCCAACCGTTGTCACAATTGTAAAATACACCCCAGAATTTTCCGAAAAAATGATTGGCATGAAAATTGATGCACCACAGCAAAAAGAAATTCTCGGAAATCTCGGCTTTAAGATTGAAGACAACAACGGAACATGGACAATTACACCGCCATCATACCGTTCTGACATCTACGGAAAAGCCGACATCGTGGAAGAAATTGCCCGTATTGTTGGCTATGACAACATTCCATCAGTCTCCGTTACACGTACAGAAACAGATGCACCAATCGCAGAAACACCACTCTTCCGTCGTCAACGTATGGCACGTGCTACACTTGCTTCACGTGGCTACCAAGAATGTGTGACATGGTCATTTATGGGCGACACACAAGCCGATATCTTTGGCGCAAATGATAACCTTAGCCACGGACAAAGCAAAAGCGCTCTAAGTATTAAAAACCCGATAAGCCAAGACCTTGTACAAATGCGCCCAACCATCATTGGAAATTTGCTTGATTTAGCTAAGAAAAATACTGACAAGGGCTTTGCAAACACAGCACTCTTTGAAGTTGGTCCAATCTTTACATCATCCAAACCAGATGGTCAGGAAATGGTTGCGACGGGTCTCAAATTTGGGAAAACAGGAAACAAGCACTGGAGTAGTACTGAGGCAAATCGCCCCGTTGATATTTACGATGCAAAAGCAGATGCGATTGAAGCACTACGAAGTGCAGGTGCACCTGTTAAAAACTTACAAATATCATACGATGTCCCAGTCTTTTTCCACCCAGGACGCTCTGGCGCACTCCGCTTAGGAAAAGATATTCTGGCCGTTTTCGGAGAACTTCATCCTGCAATTTTGGACGAAAAAGGCATTGATGAACAAGTTGTTGGGTTTGAGATTTTCTTGGAAAAAATTCCAAAATTAAGAAAAAAAGGCACAGCACGACCACTACTTAAAGCATCAACACTTCAACCAATATCTCGTGACTTTGCTTTCCTCGTAGATCAACATGTTGAAGCAAATACTTTAATCCGTGCGGCAAAAGCAGCCGATAAAAAACTGATCAGTGATGCCAACATCTTTGATGTCTATGTTGGAAAAAACATTGAAGACGGTAAAAAATCGGTGGCGCTGTCTATTACGCTTCAACCTACTGAACAGACACTCACCGATAAGGAAATCGAAGGTGTAGGACAAAAAATAATCGATGCCGTCGCACAAAAAACAGGCGGGATACTCAGAGGATAAACCATATGACAGAAAAAGCTTTTAAGGCCATGCAAGACGCCGTGGATGTCGTAAATACAAGTCCGCATCCAACATATAAAATCGCCTCTGCTGTCTTTGGAGACGACTTCTGTGTCACCGCAACGAACTATTGGCCAGAAACGATAGAAAAAGCCATTGGTAGAGAAACCCGCATTGGGCAAAGTTCTTCGACAATTCATGCTGAGACAGCTGCCCTGCTAAAAGCACCAAAAACTGACGGGGCAAGCATCTGTATCACGGACCCCTTCTGTCCAAACTGCGCCAAAAACATCGCAGAAGCTGGCATCAAAAAGATCTACATTGATCACAAAGGATTTAAGAAAAAATTCTGGGAAGAAAGTGGCAATCATTTTGAAAATATGTCGATGGAAATTGCGGCAAAAGCTGGCATCAGTGTTTATGAAATAAACCGCAAAAAAGAAAAAATCATAACAATTTACGAACCGCCAAAAGGTTACGTTGCAAGCGAAGACAGCCCAATACAGATAGACCCTTGCCCAGAATCCAAAGGGGCGTACACACAAATACTTTACGATATGATGCGTCACTACCATAATCGAAAATTTGTAACCGCCATGGTCAAAACACCTGAGGGAAGCACCTTTTGCATGACTGCTCGCGTTCACGCCGTTGTAGGGTACACAATCCAAAATGACGTCGATATAGAGACAATGATGAACCCTGGGAAAAAATATAGCCTTCTCCAAGAGCCGATGAACCGTCTACTTATGGCAGCACGACGCAAAGGATATACCGTTTTAACGGATTATCTCTTTATTTCACAAATCCCAACATCGCGTGAACAAGTGAACATGGTTGGCGCAGGCATCACAAACATTCTTATTGGCGATCCATACAGGGCACGCAACAAAGAAGCCATAAAAGCCAAAAACCTTCTTGAGAAAAATAAAATTCTTACCTTTGAAACTTGTGACTTTTTATTTTAAGATCCCTACTTTTTTCAGCGAATACCCACAACGATAACAACATTGTTATATTAACATAATTATTGACTTATACATGGTCAATAACTATAGTCGTGCGACTATACAGCCGTTTACACTTAATTAATAAAAACTAAGGAATAACAACGTGCCAAATCAAAGTGAAATTAAAAAAATTGTGAACATCGCTAACGGCATTCAACCTGCCGACTTTGTAATTCAAAACGTTAATATCCTTAACGTTATCACGGGCGAAACCCGTCTTGGAAATATCAATATTGACCGTGATACTGGTATGATTTTATCTGTTCACGAAAATCACCTTGAGGGTATAGAAACATATGACGCGGAAGGTAAGCTTACCGCTGTTCCAGGGTTCATAGATTGCCACGCACACATTGAAAGCTCTATGGTTACACCACAAGTGTTTGATGAAGCCGCTCTCCTCAGTGGTACAACAACCATCTTCTGTGACCCACACGAAATCGCTAACGTCATGGGCAAGAAAGCATTCAGTTACTTCACACAATCATCAGAAAATATGGTGATGGATATGATGGTCGGACTATCCCCTTGTGTACCCGCCACAAAAGTTGAAACCTCTGGCGCAGAACTATATGCCGCTGATCTTGCTGAATTTATAGATCATAAAAATGTATACGGTGTAGCCGAGTTCATGAGCATCGGCGACGTAATGGATCAAGACCCAAGCACCCTTGAAAAACTAGCGCGATTTTCCAACAACCATATTGACGGTCACATGCCTGCGGGGGTGACCTCAGCAATGATGAATGCAATGGCGTGCTGTGGCATTCGTAATTGCCACGAAAATACAAACCTAGAGCATGCAAAAGAAAAACTTGAAAATGGGCTCAATGTTTTTATTCGTGAAGGCTCTGTGTGTAAGGATGCTGAAATTCTCCGCTCACTTGCAACACCCTTTCAATCCCCATTCTTAGGCCTCTGTACCGATGACCGTAATCCAGTTGATATTGCACGCGAAGGTCATATTGATCACGTCATCCGTACACTTCTCAAAGACTCAGACATTGACACAGCCTCCGTATACCGTATCGCGACATGGTCAGCAGCCAATCATTTCGGCATGGTCAAAGGAAACCCTAAAGGCTGGGCACCTCGTGGCTTACTCGCCGCAGGGCACCTTGCAGACATTGTCTTCTTGGAGGGCGATGTACGGGAATGCAATATTCACTCTGTCTATAAAAATGGGCAACAAGTAACGACACAAAGTTTTGATAACCGTATGCATGTTGCACCTATCGGACTAAACTCTGTGAAACTACAAAAAGAGATCACAGCAAGTGATTTTGAGATAAAGGGAACGTCTTCCACCGTTGACGGAATTGGTCTGATTCAAGATCAAATTGTAACGGAATACAAACAACTCACCGTTCCTACCGACCAAGACGGCACATTAATGGCTGACCCTGAAAACGATATTCTAAAGGTAGCCGTTCTTGAACGTCACGGAAGAAATGGTAATATTGGGAAGTGCTTTGTACAAGGCTTTGGTATTAAGGAGGGCGCGCTAGCCTCATCCGTTGGGCATGACTCTCACAACATCACCGTCGTTGGGGCAAGCGATGAAGACATGGCGATTGCTGTACGTCACATCGCACAAATGGGTGGAGGTAAAGTCGTTGTCTTAAACGGAGAAATCATCGAAGACCTCGCCCTTCCTATCGCAGGGCTCATGTCTGACAAGCAGGATCTGAAAGAAATTGCTCAAGACCTTATTCAATTGGAAAAGGGCGTGAACAAACTAGGTTCAAACTGGCAAGACCCTATTATGATGCTAAGCTTCCTGCCTTTGGCGGTTGTGCCTGATGCAAAAATTACCGACCGAGGGCTTACACGCTTTAACCCTCAACAAGGCATCTTCTCGCCAACCCTCGTTTAAGGAATAAAACATGACGCGCCTCACAACACCTCGCTATCAAACCGCTAATGCAACGCTTCCAGGGAACAAACTCGTTTGGGATACTCTACTCAACCAAAGTGATCTCTTTGCCTATAACACAGCAAATGATGGCAAGGGTGGTCCTTTTGGCGCTCAGCTCTGGCTCGTCAACGAAGATCAAAACAAATATATTCTGGTTGGAACAGCACAAGAAGCCGAAGACTCAAACGCTGTTGTTTCAAAAGGACGAGCAAGTGCCCATGCAGAGGCCGAAAACCTTTCACCCCAAAAGCGCGGTGAACTTATCAACTTTTTAAAAGACCACAGTTTAGAAAACTGGAAAATAGTGCAAGTTTCAAGCGGGGAAAGTTGCCCAAGCTGTCGGACAAAGCAAGTTCTGCTGGCTGATGAGCTTATTGAAGCAGGGTTCCTTGGTGAAAAGGATTTTCATGTGGTTTTCAAAGCCACCTATGACCAAACAAAACGCGACGCCGATTTTAATGATGCCCCTTATGATCAAACCTTCCGCGCAATCAGTGAGCTTGGAGTATTAAATAGCACTGATAAGCTTCTTGGACTTGAAAACACCTTAAAAGAAAACGATATAACATCCTCACAAATTCAATCTGGTGAACTGGTTTACAACGCCGTTGATTTGGTCGAAAGCACAGACATTCCAGAGCAAGTAAATAACCTCTTCAAACAGGCCGGTGAACAACCCGTTGCAATCATCGTTCGCCCTAATGGCGATATTATGAGTATTGGGCTTGATGAAAGAGATCCTTCCATAGACGGTATCAACGCTCCTGAAAAAACTGCGATTGTCAGCGCACTTTACAAAGCGGCTGCGAAACAACGCGATGAAGAAGGTAAGTTTGAAGCATGGAACTTAGAAGGCGCGCGCCTTTACACAAATATCAGTGACATCGGACCAATGGCCTACTCAGAAGCCCTTTGGTACAATTTATCAGACATGAAAATTGTTGAGGATTATACGAGCACTTTGGTCGACGCCCTAAATCAAGAACTCCCTGGCACAGAAAATGCTGTAATTTTTGAACAAGTTGCAGCTGATTACAACACAGGATCATCCCCACTTCAGGTTATTTTTAACGGTGATCCTGAGGAAGCAAGCGTAGCTCACCTGCTTTGGAAGGCAAAAATGGCAATGGAAGGCCTCAAAAACCGCCAAACTGAACGTCTATCTGAATTAACACAACAAAATAATGGTATGCCGACATTTCAATACATTGACGGCACAACGGCACCTCTATCCGATCTTATCCTCTCATCACAAGAAAGCAGTCACTATGACGGAAAACAAGCAGAGCTTATTCCTACTCAGTCATAGGGACATAACCATTTAAATGAACCTGTTTTGTACTAGATATTAAGCAAGAGACGTTGAGGGTCTTCCAATGCTTCCTTAACACGGACAAGGAAGGAAACACTTTCGCGTCCATCAATAATACGGTGATCATAAGAAAGTGCCAAATACATCATTGGACGTGCCTCAACAGAACCATCAGCCATGACCATTGGGCGTTGTTGAATTTTATGCATACCAAGAATTGCCGATTGTGGCGCATTTAAGATTGGTGTTGCCATCAATGAACCAAACACACCACCATTTGTAACAGTGAATGTTCCACCTT
>JAESUK010000007.1 GCA_016763095.1 Alphaproteobacteria bacterium | reverse complement strand
GCTATGTCTTAAATCGTCTGTCTGTTACAACTAAGGGAGGTCAAGGTGGCGCGCTAGAAGTCGCGCGTGCACGTATTTTGATCGTGCGTGCTGTCTTCCTTGTTTTATATTGCGTAGTTGCTGTGCGTTTATTTGATGTCATGATCATACAAAATATTAATATTGACGGTGAATTTGGTGTGCCATCCCCAACGCATGTTGATGCGCAAAAACAAGGTGTGTCAGCGCCTTGGGGCGATATAGTGGATCGTAATGATGTATTGCTCGCAACCTCTTTGCGCACGGCATCTCTTTATGCGGACCCAAAAAACATTCTTGATCCAGAAGCGTCAGCGAAACAGTTGGCGGTAATCTTTCCAGAGACATCATATGGTGTTTTCTTGAAAAAGATGCAAAAAAATGGGCGTTTTATCTGGCTAAAACGTGGCGTGACTCCCTCCGATCAAGCGGCGATCTTGAAAATTGGTGAGCCGGGCTTGGGATTCAGGGATGAAAATAAACGCCTCTACCCACAAGGCGACATATCCGCACACATTGTTGGTTACGGAAATTTGGATGGTCAAGGCTTGATGGGGCTTGAGAGAAGCTTTCAGGGCGCGCTATCAGGAAGTCTTAAGGGCAGGGCGTTAAAGACGACATTGGATATACGTATTCAGCATGCCTTGCGCACAGAGATGCAGACCTCTATGGAAAAGTTTAAAGCCAAGGGTGCTGCGGGAATTATTATGGATGCGCAAGCAGGCGAGGTTCTTGCAATGGTGTCGCTGCCTGACTTTGACCCCCATGCGCCAACCTCTTCTGGTAAAAATGCCCAGTTTAACCGTGTAACGCAAGGCGTATATGAGCTTGGATCGGTATTTAAAATATTCTCGACGGCAGCTTTTTTGGAAACGCAAGACAATGCATTGACGCAAACATTTGATGCAACGAAGCCGTTAAAGCGTGGGCGTTACACAATTAGGGACTTTCATGCAGAAAAAAGAGTGTTAACCATTCCAGAAATTTTCATGCATTCCTCAAATATTGGAACGGCATTAATGGGGGAAACAATTGGAGGAGAAGAGCTCCAACGCTTTTATAAAAAATTAGGGCTTCTCACAAAACCAGACGTTGCCTTCTCTGAGGTAGGTAAGCCGTTGTACCCACGCCCTTGGCGCGACATTAACACGCTCACAGCGTCTTATGGGCACGGCATTGCCGTAAGTCCAATGCAGCTTGTCACAGCGGTTTCGGCGGTTGTGAATGGTGGGTATAAGGTCACACCTCGTTTTGTACTTCCTGAAAATGAAAATACGCAAACAGCTATAAAAGAACAAATTATCTCTAGTGAGACATCCAATGTGATGAAGTCGTTGATGAAGTTAGTTGTGACGGACGGAACGGCCAAAAAAGCCGCTGTTGAAGGGTATGCTGTGGGCGGAAAAACAGGCACAGCAGAGAAGCCTGGTAAGAATGGCTATGATAGGAAGAAATTGATCTCTTCATTCGTGGGTGCTTTCCCGATTGATGACCCTAAATATGTTTTATTTGTGATGCTTGATGAGCCTAAAGGGATACCTGAGACATACGGTTATGCCACGGCAGGCTGGACAGCGGCACCGATCTTTTCAAGTGTAATGAAGAGAATTGTGTCTATTGAAGCTATTGAGCCAGACCTCATGAAGCAAAACGCTCAATCAGGAAAACAGCCTGTATCGAATGCATCATATGGGGACGGGTTATGAAGGATCTTGTAAGCCTTGTCCCTGTGCCATTGGATCAGAACGTACCCGTATATGCTGTCTCATCGAACAGTAAAGAGGTGTCACCTGGTTCATTGTTTATCGCAGTTTCTGGACATGCCTCAGATGGCGTTGATTACCTCCAAGATGCGGTTGAAAAAGGTGCTGTTGCTGTCGTGGTTGAAGAAGCAAAAAGAGAAAAAGCCCTGGGAAAAATTGACGAAAATAAGGTGCTGATCATCTGGGTGGAAGATTCTAGAATAGCCCTCGCAGATATTGCTTCAAAATTCTATGACAAACAGCCAAAACACATCGCCGCCATTACGGGAACCAGTGGAAAAAGCTCAATCGTCTGGTTTGTGCGCCAAATTATGAATGATCTTGGGTTTAGCACTGCAAGTTTAGGAACAATAGGTCTTCATGCTGACGGATTCTTTGAAAAAGGGGCTTTAACCACAGCCGACCCGATTACTCTACACAAAACATTAAAAATGCTTTCTGAGAAAAAAATTGACTATCTCGCGATGGAAGCATCAAGCCATGGAATTGAACAACATAGGCTAGATGGTGTTCAATTAAAGGTTGCCGCTTTTACGAATTTATCGCAAGACCATCTGGATTATCATAAGGATATGGATGCGTATTTTGAAGCTAAACAGGGTCTTTTTACGCGCTGCTTAGATCAAAATGGAACGGCAATATTGAACGCAGATATCCCTGAATTTAAAAAATTATCGGAAATTTGTGAAGCAAGAAGTTTAAAGACTATATCTTATGGTATTCATGCCCTAGGAGATAATACGATAACGCTCGTAAATAGGTCTGCGAAAGAAAATGGACAGGATTTGGTTTTGTTAATTTCGAACCAGAGAGTAGAGCTTGACCTCCCTTTGATCGGTGCATTTCAGACACAAAATGTCTTATGTGCCATAGCCATCGTTTATGCGCTTGTTGATGAAGAAATTGAATTAAATGCCCTTGTGAAAGTTGTCTCAAATTTGAAGACCGTTCCAGGGCGTTTAGAAAGAATTGAAGGACATCCTGTAGGTGCTTCTGTTTATGTGGATTATGCACATAAACCAGGTGCACTAGATGCTGTTCTCAATGCCGTCCGCCCCCATACAAAAGGCATTCTCTATGTTGTCTTTGGCTGTGGTGGGGACAGGGATCGTGGTAAACGATCTCAAATGGCTCAAATCGCACATGATTTGGCCGATGAGGTTATCGTCACAGATGATAATCCTCGTACAGAAGACCCTGCGGCTATTCGCGCCGAGATTGTTGCAGGCTTTCCTTCCTTTAAAAATATTGGCGACCGTCGCAAAGCAATCGATTTTGCGATTTCCTCCCTCCGAACGGGCGACTCCCTGATTATTGCCGGCAAAGGCCATGAATCAGGGCAGACTTTCCAAGCCCAAACCCTCCCCTTTGATGACCGTGATGAAACACGAAAATCCATTCAATCTCTTATAAATAAAGATAAGGAAAAATAGATGACACAAACACAAGACGTGGCTCTCGCTCCATCAGACGTGATTTGGACAACGAAAGAAGCCACAACAATGACGGGTGGTCAGTTGAATGACTCATCAAACGCTGAATGGATGGCGTGGGGTATTTCTATTGATAGCCGTACGATCCAAAAAGGTGACATATTTGTGGCGCTTAAAGGTGATGTGGCAAGTGATATGAATGGTCATGATTATGTACGTGATGCACTTGAAAAGGGGGCTGTAGCAGCCATTGTGAGCGAATCCCCAAAAGGGTGTGCATCAGACGCTCCATTGCTGATGGTTCAAGACACGCTTGTGGCTCTGCAAGACCTTGGTCAAGGCGCGCGCTATAGAACTGCGGCAAAAATTATTGCTGTGACAGGCAGTGTAGGGAAAACAGGAACAAAAGAAATGCTTGCTGCGGCGCTTACCCCACAAGGCAAAACCCATGCAGCACAGAAAAGCTTTAATAACCATATCGGTGTACCCCTTACATTGGCGACAATGCATGCAGGAAGTGATTACGGTGTTTTTGAAATTGGGATGAACCACGCAGGTGAAATTACACCACTCTCTGAACAGGTGAAACCAGATATCGCTATCATCACAACGGTTGCGCCAGTACATTTGGAACATTTTGAGGATGGAATCCAAGGCATTGCAAAGGCGAAGGCCGAGATATTTGCAGGTATGGGCGTTGGCTCGCATGCTGTCGTCAATCATGACATCGAAACATTTCCAATATTAAAAGCACAAGCTGACCTTGATAATATTACGCTTGTGACGTTTGGAAAATCAGACACATCAGATTCAATTCTTTTAGAATGCTTGGTTGCTGCAAACGGAACGCGCGTTAAGGCAAGCATTATGGGGGAAGAGATAAGCTATATGTTGCAATGGAGTGGCGAGCATATTGCCATGAACTCTATAGGAGTTTTAACAGCAATTAAGCTTGCAGGCGCGGACATTAAAAAAGCTGTCACTGCGATGAGTAGGCTTGAGGCACCTGTTGGGCGTGGACGACGTGAATATATTGACTTAGGGGAGTCTGCGAACCCAGTGACATTAATTGACGATAGTTACAATGCTTCACCGACCTCAATGAAGGCCGCATTTAAAGTATTGGCACTTATTGACCCTGGTCGCGGTGGACGACGTATTGCTGTGCTTGGCGATATGCTTGAGCTTGGCGGTGATGCACCAAGGAAACATGCCGATATGGCTCTGCCAATAAGAACAGCGAACATTGATCTTGTTTATACATGTGGATCACTGATGAAAAATCTTCACAAAGCGCTTCCCAATGATAATAAAGGTGCTCATTGTGAAAATAGCACTGAGCTATCTGAAATTGTTACGGATGTTCTTGTTCCTGGGGATGTGGTCATGGTTAAAGGATCATTAGGGAGCAAAATGAATGTAGTCGTAGAAGCTCTGCGTGCATTACCAACTAAAGTAAAACCAAAACAAAAGGAACAGAATGCTCTATAATCTCCTTGTCCCGCTCGCAGAGTATTATCAATTCTTCAACCTCTTCCGTTATCTGACATTCAGAACGGGTGGTGCGATTATGACGGCGCTTATTCTGTCCTTCATTATTGGTCCAAGAATTATTGCATGGTTAAAATCAAAACAAAAAGAAGGTCAGCCTATCCGCAAAAATGGTCCTGAGACTCATTTCAAAAAAGCGGGTACACCAACAATGGGTGGGCTTATGATTTTGCTCTCAGTATCTCTGTCCACCTTGCTTTGGGCAGATTTAAGCAATGCGTTTGTATGGTATACATTGGCTGTTATGATCGGCTTTGGCTTAATCGGATTTGCCGATGACTTTGTAAAATTAACCAGTCGATCAACGGATGGCGTTTCCGCAAAAATACGCTTAATTGTTCAAATTATTATTGTCGCGTTGATCACAATTGGTGTGAACCAAGTCCTTCCGCCAGAAATTAATCAACATGTTGCCATTCCTTTCTTCAAAGATGTCTTTATTGATTTGGGTTGGTTCTTTGGCGTATGGGCGTTGCTTGTCGTAATCGGCTCTGCCAATGCAGTGAACTTAACGGATGGGCTTGATGGCTTGGCAATTGTACCAATTGCAATCGCTTGTGCTTGTTT
>JAESUK010000051.1 GCA_016763095.1 Alphaproteobacteria bacterium | reverse complement strand
TGCATCAGGTGCATATTTTTTGATGTTCTCACCAACGATATTGATAATACCTGTGTTGATCCCGATAAGATCATCACGGCTCATGCCTGGTTTACGAGGAATCCCCGCCGTTACGATGATAACGTCTGATCCTTCGATTGCGTCGTACTCGTTGCTTCCAAGGTATGTGACATCAAAGCCTTCAACTGGTGCAGATTCGGACAAGTCCAAACCCTTCCCTTGTGGAATGCCTTCTGCAATATCAACCATAGCGATGTCGCCTAGCTCTTTTAACCCGGCTAAATGCGCCAATGTGCCACCGATCATTCCTGCGCCAATCAGACCGATCTTTGCTCTACCTACTGCCATGATATTTCCTTTTCTTTTGAATTTGTTTTAACCCGAAAACACTATCATGATCACCGATGCGTTCAAGTCTTTAGTTCAAGAATTGCCTTAACAAATATGTAATATAATTTCAATTTTCAACAACTCGTAAATAGGTCGTTGACTTGGTATTCCAACTATTCTAATAAGCCTCCTGAAAGTTAATTCACACATATTCTAAAAGAACTTTAAGGTCTCAAAATGATAAATAAAAACTTCTTCAAAAAACATTGGATCACTGCTGTTGCGCTACCTGCAAGTGGTTTAGTTTTGGGAGCAACAGTCATCATTCAGAGCGATCTCGTTCAAACCTTATCCTCAGATATTCCAACTTACCCAGGTTTTGGCGGTTACTATAACGACAGGATAGATACGGGAGAGACACCTCGGAAAATAACCATGATTGAATCTGAACCTTATTCTCGTCCCTACCTTGAGGCATTTTATTCAAACGTCGTTAACCCGAGAACAACTGAGCAAATTTTACTTGGCGCTTTTCATCCGATATCAGGGGTATTTGAAAACCATGTCGTAGCACATTTTAATGCTGACGATTACAACGAGCAAACCGGCGAATGGCCTGAAAGCCAAGAACGAACATCTCCCTTACAAAATAATGGCGTTGGCGTTCATAGCGACGTCACATCCGCGACAAAAACAACAATTGGCGGAAATACTTTCATATCTTGCAATGGAGAATATGATAGCTTTACTGGAATCATTCCCTCTATTGGTCATGAAGAAGGCGCGGCTATAATCTTGGTGGCAAAGGCAGGCTCAGAAGAAGACAGTTATGGGACGTATAACAACATCGCTTTTTCATTAGATTCTTCGCAGGAATTAGCCGATAAATCCAAATTCAGGCTATAGACAACAAAACTTCTAACGTTGATTCACCATATCGAGGATACATAGGATATATGAACGGTGATGGAAGCTCTTCCACTACCCGTATACTTACTGACGGTATGGCTAGTAACGGAGTAGAAGTTCATGTTATGTACGTTGGAACAGGTAAGAATGCCCTGTCCGCTTACTATGTTAATGGAAAACCCGTTCACATAGATACAAAGACAAAGACTGATCTCATCCCTGCAGAAAGCGATCACCTATCAATATGTGGTGCTCTTGATGATTACGGTGTCGCGTCAGATCTTAAAATTGCAGAGATGATTATTTTAAAGGATAATAGAGAAACACCTTTACCGTATACATTGCTTACGCAAACAGCACTTTCAATGTCACCAAAGTATGGCATCAGTAGAGCCCTTACAAGCTCTTACACATATTACAAGAACCACCCAGAGACGACACAAGAAGACCTAGATTCATGTGGAGCAGACCCGTTTGAAGGAGCTATTACTTGTTCAGCAAAAGACACCTATATTGATGATGGTAATGAAAGAATTACATTTGAATTCGGTAGTCCCGTCGTAGGGGGCCGAATTTGGATTTCATCAAACGAGAATGATACTCATCAACTCCCGACAAACAGAGACTTATCCAAAAGTTCAGCGCACAAATATTTGGGACACCTTCACTCCATCAACTTTTTGGGAGATGCTATTCTCGCTTTAGACACTTTCTCACCATACAATACTGAAAAGTCTATGTGGTTTACTCAGATTCAGGGATCATCTGCAAAAATCCCTAATTTGGAACCAACTTATACATCAGATGAAATTACGACGATCAATCATATTGATGGCTCCACAGCTCTACACTGTGATGGTAATAGTGCTTTATCATCATACGTTGCAGGAGGTGTCGAACTTACGGATGGTATGACTATCGTCGTGTCAGGGCAGCTCAATAATGTAGACCCAGAAAAAACAGGACCTCGAGGCTTGTTTAACATTGGTGAATTTGGAGGAACATCTGCAGGTAATCGTGCGCTTGTTGAGCTTCGTCACACACAAGATGGTTATCTTTGGGAAAGTTCCCTTGGAGGCTCTACCGAAAAAGTATTCGTTGGAGACATGCCATTTCACGTTGCTATTCAACTAAAAGAAAGCCTAACAGGGACATGGACACGTCATTTAACTGTTGTCACAGAGAATGGATGGGAAAAACGCTCTGACCTTAGAACACATTTAGATCGTGTTGAAAACTCTGATACTGTTTACGTTTGTGATGATGGTCGTGGTCAACATGGTGAGGCAGACATTAGTAGTATCTATATCTTGGAAGGATTAGACTCGTTTCCATTCATAAACGAAAAACAAACGCTTCATAAGCTTATAGAAGTTGCGAATAGCAACCACCCCTTACACGGGAATCCTATTCATGAACCTAACTTAAATGAACATGAAGACCTTATAAGCTTTTTTAAGACACTAAGACTCTAAACACCCAAGAAATCCAATTGCCATCTGATTTCTTCTTCTGTCATCGGGTATTCACTTCCCCCGCGTGGGTAGAGGAGTTCTTTTGGCGGAACTTTGACAAAATCTTTTTGGAGAGAAAACGCTGTCCTCATCGACAGCTTTCCTTTCCAGCACATCGCCACAACTGATTTTGCCGATTGAAGTCCGAGAATTCTATCTACGTCCTCGAGACTCATACCCGTTGCCTCTGATAGCACTTCTATAATGGCAACCTTATCTCTCACCGCGATTGCATCACATATTGCCTCATCTTTATTGTCATAGAGTTCATCATCTTTCTCAGTACCACCCATCATATCCATGCGCCGTTGGAAGGCCTCTGAAATATCTTCGATGGTTGCTCGATCAAAATCACTGCGATTAATCAAAACCTCACGAATTGAGTAACTTACGAATGTCGCTAAATCTTTGGCAAGGCTGGTCGGCAATTCTTTACGAAGCGCCACGGCTTTTTGCCATTCTGGAATGGATTTTGCTTTTTCAACAATATGCTTCAAAACATGCTCTGAAAGGTCAATGCTCTTATTTCCAAGGAGAACCTTCCCTGCCTCAACATTTTCACCTTCTATGATGGCCTCAGATATGGGTACGCTGATTATGGGGCGACCAGCCACGGCTTCCGCTACCCAGCTTTCTGGGTGCTGTTTGAGGATATCCATCAAATCATCATCAGGAAGGGCAATACAGTAGCGAAGAACGGGCTCGGACACTTGGCGTTCTACATCACGGGCAAGTGTTGCCACGATCTTAGGCGGGGCATTTGCAAAATCTTTTAATGTGCTTGAGAGTGCAACCCTAATCTTCAACACTTCGTCCAAAGCTAGGACACCAAGGCTTTGAACAGCAAATGCGTAGATTTGACTTTGTGCTTGATCCCCAATATCTGGCCATAAATGCACTAGACGATCTGCAAGCGCCAACCTAATATCGGTATCTGGATCACGGACCAATATTGATGAGGTTTGGATTGGAGTAGCCATGTTTTCGACAATTGCTCTACGAACAGCGGGGTCATCATCGTGCTCTGCCAAGTAATATAGAATTTCTGGGTGTGTTTTTTTGCTCTTGGCAAGCTTTAAGCGCGCATTAATTCGACCATTATCTGCAATCAGCTTTTGCGCCGCATAAGATTTAGGACCAAATATTTTAGAAAAGAATGCCAACATACACGAAAGTTTACGCTGATTTTAGGAAGGTGCAAGCTCTAGAGTTAAGAGTTATAAAATAGCTTTATCAAGGTAAGTTTGGCTCTGCATTTCAATAAAACGGCTAACAGTGCGTTCAAATTCAAAAGCATGATCATGTCCTATATATAGTTTATCCGCAGTATTTTCTGCACTGACAATTAACAACGATTTTGCATCATATAGAATATCAATCAGGGTCATAAGGCGTTTCGCTTCATTGCGTTTTTCTGTGCTGAGGTGTGGAATGTCTTCCATGATAATCACTCTGAAAGACTTCGCAATTTCAAGGTAATCCCCTGCACCCAAAGGATTTTCGCAAAGGTCATGAAATGCAAACACTGCGACATCACCATACGTTTCAGGGATGACAAGTTCGCGACCCTTCACTGTTAAAACAGTTTCTTGGCACGTCTTCCCCTTGGTCAGTGCCTCCTTCATTTCATTTAGATCTTTTTCACTACGCTTATTCAATGGCGAAAAATAAACAGGATGACCTTTTATAATCAGCTTACGGTAGTCAACAGCGCCATCAAGCTCGACCACATCCATCTGATCTTTGATAAGTGCAATGAATGGCAGTAAACGATCACGCTGTAACCCACCTTCGTACAAGCGATCAGGTGTCCAGTTACTGGTCATTACGATGAATAAGCCTTTTTTATACAGAGCAGTAAAAAGGCGCGAAAGGATCATCGCATCTGCAACATCCGTGATATGAAATTCATCAAAGCAAATGATATCTGTTTGTTTCGCGATCTTGCTCGCAAACTTAGGAATGGCTTTATCTACCGCATCTGTGTTTTTACTGTTTTGTCGGTGAGTGTGCAGGAACTCATGAACATCTTTCATAAAGCTATGAAAGTGAACTCTATATTTCGAGGCATCATCGGGCAGAGCATCGTAAAACAAGTCCATTAGCATTGTCTTTCCACGACCAACCGCGCCATGCAAATACACACCGCGCTTCTCTATTTTGGGAGTGGTTCTAAAGAATGATTTATTTTGATGTAGAGTATATTTTTCAGCCAAGTCGAGAAGAGCTTCAAGCGCACATTCTTGCCCTCTATCTAAAACAAAGCTTTGTTCAGAGAGTTTTTTTTGAACTTTATCTAAGATTTTTGTGTCCATCTGACCAGTAAAATCGAAATTTCATAAAGAATGAGCAATGGGATCGCGAGACAAACCTGACTGATCACATCTGGAGGCGTAATAAATGCAGCAACAAGGAAGGATAAGATCACTACGTAGCGACGTTTCTTTGCCAGTCCTTTTGCCGTTACCACGCCAATACGCCCAAGAAGCGTTAAGAGAACTGGTAATTGAAAACACACCCCAAAGGCAAAGATCAACAGCATGATAAGATCAAGATATTCAGAAACACGTGCCTCTAGTTGAATCGGCATAACCGTATCCATTGCTGTACTTTGGAAGCTTAAGAAAAAGGGCATCGCAAGAGGAAGAAGCCCGTAGTAAACCGTTGCACCGCCACAGAAGAACAAGATTGGCATCGCGGTTAGATATGGACCTAGCGCATGCTTTTCACCTTTATAGAGCCCTGGCGCTAAGAACAGCCATATTTGAACGGCAAAGATTGGGAAGGTCACGAAGAAGCCTGTAAAAAACGCCACTTTCAAATAAGTAAAGAAGGCTTCGGCAAGACCTGTATAGATCAAACGACCTGTACCATTGCTTCCCATTGCATCCGCAAGGGGCGTTACGAGAAAACCGTAAATAGGCTCTACATAAATATATGCGAGAGCCATAGCAAAAAACATTGTGGAGAATACCCATAGCAAACGCGCGCGAAGTTCAATAAAGTGATTAAAGAGCGGTTGCTGTTCATCATTATTGCTTGGATCAGGGGCGGAAACATTCAGTGTCATGGTTAACGCTTCTCCCAATTTTCAATATCATTTTCTCGATCATCTTCCGAATATTCATTAGGATCATCTACGTTTTGATCGTCTCTTAGATCACGGAAGAAACTAAGTTCTTGCTCAACATACTCTTCATCTTCTTCCATATCAGGATCGTAATCATCCTCTGGTTGATGGAAAGGTTTTTTCGAAAAAGGTGAATCTTCTTCGTCCAGATCATAGATAGGTATTGGCTTTTTGTACTCTTTTTCTTTTTGGGACAATTCAGCGTGCTGCATA
>JAESUK010000050.1 GCA_016763095.1 Alphaproteobacteria bacterium | reverse complement strand
TGGCGTGACCGATCTTCATCCAATCCTGACACAAAATACAGAAGTGCGTAAAATAAATGTTGAGCGCGTACAAGCACAGATTATTGAGGCGGCGGAGCAATGCGAACGCCTTACACTTCCAACACTTCATGCGCTAGAAAATATGGATAAGAAATGTGTTGGCTGGGATAAAAATGTTCCCCTTCTGATTGGATTGGAACGCCACAATTGCCCACATATATCTGAATTCAACGCTTTAAAAGAAGTAGCCTTCCTGATTGGTCCAGAAGGTGGATTTACGGTACAAGAACGTGATATACTTCTTTCTAGCGAACACATAAAGCCCGTAAACTTGGGTAAAACAATCCTTCGAGCGGAAACCGCCGCTCTTTATGGATTAGTGAACTTAGGATAAACTTATGAAAATTTTTATTACTACACTTATACTTTTATTTACGGCGCAACCTGCTCTCGCAAAATCAGAACGTGTATCCTCCCAAATTTGCGAACCTCGTGTCCCTACGCTCTCACGTGACAATGCAATTGTTATAGCGAAAGATCACAACGCATCTGCTTCTATTTCATTTATTGATGAAGTCGTTCTTGTTTGTGAAAATAACAGTTATTCTTGGAAGATTGGGTTTCGACTTAAAGAATATGAATCGGGACATTTCATTGTTCTGGTCGATATGGACGGAAAAGCAACATCTACTGTTGTAAAAGACGGATAACTATCTTTTATTATATGTATCAAATATATTGACATAATTATTATATTTCTATACATTCCCCTCTATGAGTGGTGATATTTCAAATTATAAACGCCTTTTACGCAAAGCTTTTGGGTGTTCAGTTTCTTCAGCTGAGCAAGTTAACCCATTTTCTGTACAAATCGAATTTTCTCGACTCACTGACATCATGTCCGTTTTAGAACCGCACCAATCATGTTTTTCTTCCACTGAGCAAAGTGAATTAAAAGCAAAGCGTGATATGCTTTATCGGATAACCCAAAATTCTGGTTTAATCATTCTAAAGAATACAATTGTAGAAGAGACCGAAGAAGCTAGCTTAGTGGATGGTATAACCACGGCAAGATCTGGAACGGCATATAAGCTAATACAAGACCCCCCGCACAGAGATGCTTTTTGTCGTGACGAGCTCAACCCTAAAATAACTGTATTACATAAATCATCAGATAGTGAGAGATCAGCACCAACATTATACGCAACGGCAAACAGTGTTAAAAATGCCATGCTAGAAATTTTAAAATCAGACCTAACTCCGAACATTAAACACGCCTTAGAGATGATGACTCAGGCAGATTATACATTTACCTTAGGGCGAGGTGATGTTCCACCAAGACGCTGTATACAGCTTGAGTATGAAAATTTAACAAACGATATTTTTAAAATAATTCCAGAGAGTGAACAATACTCTCATGTTTGGGCAAAGGGAGATAACACTGTTCTGCTTCACTCAAACTCTTGGTCTCAGAACTCATTACTCCACTGCCGTCCCGCCTCTAACGATAAATCCGTTATTATGGCCAAGCGCGTACCTAGCCCTTAACTTTTCTTTCTGACGCGCGTAATATGTCACCTAGATAACACAGAGGCATAAGAAGTAATCATGATTAATAAAAAACCTATTATTGGGGTAATGGGCTCACACGACACGCCGTGGAATGACTATGCCGCGCCAGTTGGTCAGTTAATTGCCCAACGTGGATACCATCTTTTGACAGGAGCGGGTGCAGGCGTAATGGAAGCTGTGTCACATGCCTATACAATGGAACCAAATCGCAAGGGTCTGAGCATTGGGATTATCCCGACAATGGATTATAGCGGTGCTGTAGAAAAGTACCCTAACCATTATATTGAACTACCGATTTTGGCACCTTTAGATAACAAGGCTCAACAGGACCAAATGCCTTATAGCCGTAACTACGTTAATATTATGAGCTCACATGCGATCATCATATTGCCTGGTGCGCATGGTACACAGAATGAAGTTTCACTGGCGTTGATGTTTGATAAGCCGATGATCCTTTTTGGACCAGAGGGGGCATTTGAAGACTTCCCAGAAGCTCCATATCGCGCCGACCATATTGGTGAGGTAGAGACTTTTTTAGAAAAGACCGTGAATAAACTTCGCGTGACAAAAGACTTTTCTGATTAACACTCTCGCTATTTTGAATAAGGGTTTTGGAGTAAGCACACCATCCCGTTTGTGATTGAGCATAGCTCCTGAAATCCAAACAACCAAAATCCACCGAATACCAGTGCAACTACACCCATAAGCACAAAAAAGAGAATAACGAGCTTAGATATTGCCCCTTTTTTTATGTCTGTTTTAAAATTGTTGTCATCTGCCATGTCCTCCAGTTTACAGGATTTGTCACTTTTTTCAAACAGGCAGGAATATCGTGCTAAATATATCCATTACTCAACACAGCTTCGCGCCATTAGGGATTTTTTTGTCTGATGTGCTGTCTGGGTTGGCGAGAACGATGGAGCTATCATCTGCGGCGAAGCCTGTGAGAAGAAATTCTGACTTAAAGCCTGCGATGCGCATTGTGCCCAGATTTACGCACCCGATCACTTGCTTGCCAATAAGGGCTTCTGGTTCGTAATTTACTGTGATCTGAGCAGAGCTCTGCTTCACACCAAGTTCTTCACCAAAATCTACCCAAACTTTAATGGCTGGTTTGCGTGCCTCTGGAAAGGGTTCTGACTTTATGATTGTTCCGACACGTAGATCTACGGACTCAAAGGTATCCCAATTAATTTCTTTCATCTTGTGCTCTCTCTTTTCTATCGCAACATTGCGCAGAGTTTTTCACCCACTGCTGAGGTTGAAAATATACCATCAAGATCAGACGTATATTCACCATTTTCCATCATTTGTTCAACAGCGTCTTCAACGGCTCTGGCTTCTATTTCCAAACCAAAGCTTTGGCGTAACATCATAGACATACTCAAAATCATCCCGAAGGGATTGGCGATATTTTTACCTGCAATGTCTGGGGCGCTTCCGTGAATGGGTTCATAAATTGCAGTTTTACTATCTCCTTGCGAAGAAGATGGGAGTAAGCCCAATGAGCCGGGGATCATAGAGGCTTCATCACTTAAGATGTCGCCAAACATGTTTTCCGTGACCACAACATCAAAGTCAGTGGGACGAGAAAGTAGATGCATACTCGCCGCATCAACATAGTAATGCTCAAGTTCCAGCTCTGGATATTCTGTTTCAACAATACGAATGGTCACTTCGCGCCATAAACGGCTTGTTTCAAGAACATTAGCTTTGTCCACGGAGGTTAGGCGTTTTTTACGCTTCATCGCGATCTCACACGCCACACGTACAATGCGTTCCACTTCATAAACTGAGTATTCGCATGTATCCGTGGCGGTATCTCCAACGCGGGTTTTCTTACCAAAGTAAATGCCGCCCGTAAGCTCGCGCACAAACATAATGTCTACGCCCTTAATACGGTCGGTTTTAAGTGGTGAGCGATCATACAAGGCTTCCCATGTTTTCACGGGGCGAAGATTTGCGAATGTACCCATTTCTTTACGAAGCGCAAGAATACCTTTTTCAGGCGTAATTTCTCCATGTGCCCATTTAGGGCCACCGATCGCACCAAGAAGAACGGCATCGGCATCTTTACATGCTTGCAATGTTTCTTTGGGCAATGGCTCGCCGTGATTATCAATGGCAATGCCACCAAAGTCATATTCTTTGATATCAACTTCATGCCCATATTTGTTGGCAACGGTCTGTAAAATATCAACGGCGACTTTACCAATTTCTGGTCCAATTCCATCCCCTGGGATGTACGCTATTTTCATCTTCATGCTACGCTTGCCTCATATTTCTTAATTTTATCCTGTTTTGAGAGTAAATATCCCAATTGATCTATGCCTTCAAGTAGGCAAATTTTTGCAAATGGTTCGACATCAAATGGAATATTTTCACCGTCGGCACAGGTGATTGCTTGTGCTTCAAGATCAATGGTTAGCTCTTGCTCATGTGCTATCAATTTTTGATGTGTTTTTTTACTGACGATAATTGGAAGCAAGCCATTTTTAAGCGCGTTGCTTTTAAAGATATCGGCAATCTCTGTACTGATCACGGCGCGAAACCCATAATCGGTTAATGCCCACGGGGCATGTTCGCGTGATGAGCCACAACCAAAGTTATGCCCTGCGACAATGATTTTCTTAGCCTTGGTTTCTGGTTTATTTAAAACCGAGTCCTTATGATTTCCCTGTTCATCATAACGCCAATCATAGAACGCCTTTTCGCCAAAACCTTCTTTTGTGGTAGCGGTCAGAAAGCGCGCGGGAATAATCTGATCTGTATCAATGTCCTTTTGCGGAAGGATCAATGTCTTTGATGTGAATTTTGTATATGATTTAGGCATTCAAATACTCCCTTGGGTCTGCAATTTCTCCAGAAACGGCACTTGCGGCGGCGGTTAAAGGACTTGCGAGGATCGTACGTGCACCTTTGCCCTGTCGCCCTTCAAAGTTACGGTTACTTGTTGAGATAGCAACTTGCCCAGCGCCCACAATATCGCCATACATTGCAATACACATAGAGCATCCAGATTCACGCCATTCTGCGCCAGCACCTATAAAAATTTTATCAAGCCCCAATGCCTCTGCTTGTTTCTTAATCACCTGTGATCCCGGTACGATGAGCATCCTTACATGGCTTGCAACTTTGCGACCTTTTAGGATTTTCGCGGCATCTTCAAGATCAGAAAGCCTCGAATTTGTACAACTCCCAATGAATGACACGTCTATTTTTGTACCTATCATATCTTGTCCTGCGGACATCCCCATATAATCAAGTGCCTTTTGATCAGCGTTTGGAACATTTTCATCAATGGCAACACCCATGGCAGGGTTTGTGCCATATGTGACCATTGGTTTGATCTCATCTGCATTCAGTTCAAAATATTTATCAAAGCTTGCACCTTCATCACTTTTCAGGGTACGCCAATCTGCAACGGCTTGTTCCCATGCCTCTCCTTTGGGGGCATGTTTGCGATTTTTTAACCATTCAAATGTTGTGGCATCTGGGGCAATCATGCCTGCACGTGCGCCGGCTTCGATCGCCATATTACATACGGTCATGCGCTCATCCATACTCAATGCTTCAATCGTGTTTCCACGAAACTCAATGACATGCCCTGTTCCGCCACCGATGCCAATTTTTTGGATAATCGCAAGTACGAGGTCTTTTGCAGATACACCCTGTTGTAAATTTCCATCAACGGTGATGGACAGGGATTTTGATTTTCTTTGCAAGATGCATTGTGTTGCAAGTACATGCCCAACTTCGGTTGTACCTATTCCAAATGCCAAAGCGCCGAACGCGCCATGTGTGCTTGTATGGCTGTCTCCACAGACAATGGTTTTTCCAGGCTGTGTATGCCCAAGCTCGGGACCAATCACGTGGACAATGCCACGGTTTTCACTTTGCCAACCATTCAACTCAATACCAAATTCTTTACAATTGGCTTCCAGTTTTTCAACTTGGGAACGGGCAGAATCATTTGTATAGGGAATCGACCCATCCGCATTTTTTGGTAATGTCGGCGAAGAGTGATCAATTGTACCAACAGTGCGGTCAGGGCATGCAACTTGCAGACCTCGTTCACGCAATACATCAAATGCTTGTGGGGATGTGACCTCATGAATAAGGTGCAAATCAATATAGAAGACAGCAGGGCTTTGTTCTGTTTCAGGTGTCACAAGATGACTCTCCCAAAGTTTATCGTATAAAGATTTAGGCTCAGGCTTCATGTTATATACCCTCTTCTTTTCTAGTCGGTTGCAATAAAAATATTGCAACCTGCGTTCAAACACCACGCATGCTTCGGGCATCCACCCGCTTCGCAGTCGCTCGTTACAATTTTAAACAAGAATAAGTAATTCTTATTCAAAATCACTATAATTGTGCATGGATGCGCGCATCATGGTTTGCCGCGCTTTTTCTTTCTATCCTATTTACCACCTCGACTAAAGCTTCTATTGCGGACACAACGACATCGGTGCTGATGCCTTGCCCATGATAGAGATCATCTTTGTAGCGAACATGGATTGTACTTGTACCTTGCGCATCATCACCACGTGTTACGGCGGTGATCTTAAAGTTTTCGAGTGTTACATCAATTCCTGTAATCTCTTTCACAGCTTCAAATCCTGCATTCACAGGTCCTTCGCCTTTTGATGTTTGTGTGACGGTACGTCCATCTTCATGGGTTAATGTGATCTCAGCACTCGGGTTAAAGTCTTTTTCTTGTCCTGAATACGCTTTCATTGCGGTTAATGTCCAAGGTCCGATATTGACTTTTCCTTCTCCAAGAACAAGGGCTTCAATATCTGAATCGTAGATCTCCTTTTTCTTATCGGCAAGAGCTTTAAAGGCTACAAACACGGTATCTACTTTGTCATCGGCAAGCGTTAATCCCAATGTTTTTATTTTATCGACAAAAGCATGACGTCCACTGTGCTTTCCAAGGACAAGGTTCGATTTCACAAGACCAATGTCTTCTGGTTTCATAATTTCATAGGTCTCACGATTGGCCAACATGCCGTGTTGATGAATGCCGCTTTCATGGGCAAAGGCATTTTCGCCGACAATTGCTTTATTGCGTGCGGCAGATTGTCCCGTAATATTTGCAAGCAAGCGACTGGCTGGGTAAATCATTGGTGTATTGATATTGGTATGAACCCCATATTCAGACCCACGCACCCGCATTGCCATAACCACTTCTTCAAGAGATGCGTTTCCAGCGCGCTCACCAATTCCATTGATTGTACATTCGATCTGACGACCACCTGCTTGTACCGCTGCCAACGAGTTTGCTACGGCTAAGCCAAGATCATTGTGGCAATGAGCACTGAAAATTGCTTTGTCTGCGCCTTTCACATTGGCGAGCAACCACGTAAATAAATCTTTGATCTCATCTGGGGTTGTGTATCCAACTGTGTCAGGAATATTGACCGTACGTGCACCTGCCTCAATGGCTGCGCCCAATACTTGGGCAAGGTAATCGCGCTCTGTACGAATTGCATCTTCCGCAGAAAACTCAACATTGTCTGTATAGGTTAGTGCTTGCTTTATACCAGCAACAGCACGATCAACGATCTCTTCTTTGCTCATCTTAAGCTTGAACTCACGATGAATTGGCGACGTCGCGATAAATACGTGGATGCGTTTATTATCGGAGGGTGCGAGTGCTTTCCCAGAAGCTTCTATATCACCCTCATTACATCGTGATAGCGAGCAAATTGTTGAACCTTTCACTTCTTTTGCAATTGCAGAAATAGAATCAAAGTCCCCTTGGGATGCACGCGCAAATCCTGCTTCGATAATATCTACACCAAGGTCTGAGAGCTTATGTGCCATACGCAGTTTTTGCGCATTGCTCATACTGAAACCAGGAGCCTGCTCTCCATCTCTCAATGTTGTATCAAAGATATATACTCTGTTCTTATCTTCGGCTTCAGCCATATTCAATTTCCTCTTTCTTACAATTCTACTTTATTTTTGACATAAAAAAACCCCGTCCAATTTGGCGGGGTTTGGTCTCTTATATGACATTCAAATCACATACGTCCAAGCCCCGAGCTTCTAAGGAGAAGACCGATTAGGAGATTGAGTGTAAGTGTATTTCCGTTCGTCATAGAAATACTCTAACGATTTTATATAAACCCTGTCAAAGAGTTTTTGAGACAACAAGGATAAAAGCTTACGATTATGGACTTGTGTCATTGCGCAAACTAATGCATATTTTATTTTGGCCTTATATATGCTCTAAATCATTGGAACTTTAAAACTATGTTAAAAATAACTGCCCTCCTTTCAAGTTTTATCCTGCCGTTTTTATTTTCGAACTCAGTGTTCGCGCAACATTCAAAGCCCTATCAGATGGGTCTTATGGAACCTGCGACACCTGTTGCCGAGCGTCTTATAGAATTCCATAATATGCTTATGTATTTGATTACATTTATTGTGCTTTTTGTGATGGGATTGATGATCTATGTATTCATCCGCTTTAATGCCAAGGCAAATCCTGTGCCTTCGAAAACAACACATAACACCCCGCTTGAAATTGTTTGGACGCTTATTCCAACGCTTATTCTTTTGGCAATCGCCTTCCCTTCTTTTAAATTGTTGTACTACATGGATCGCATTGCCGAGCCTGAAATGACTTTAAAAGTTACAGGTTACCAATGGTACTGGGGCTATGAATACCCAGACCATGACGGTCTTTCGTTTGATAGCCGTATGATTCCTGATGAAGAAATTGACACCTCAAAAGGGCAACTTCGTAACCTTTCAACAGATAATGTTGTTGTGTTACCGATTGATACAGACATTCAAATCTTGGTCACTGCAGCGGATGTTATTCACGCCCTTGCGGTTCCTGCCTTTGGGATTAAGACAGATGCAGTACCGGGACGTTTGACCGAAACATGGGTGCGCATCACCAAGCCGGGAACATATTACGGTCAGTGCTCAGAGCTTTGTGGTTCAAGACATGCCTATATGCCTATTGAGGTAAAAGCCGTTCCTAAAGAAGAATTTGAAGCATGGCTCATTGAAGCTAAGAAAAACAATTAAAATAATTTATTAAAGGACTACAAAAATGGCAGATCATAAGCCCGGATTTTTTACACGTTGGTTTTGCTCAACGAACCATAAAGATATTGGAACGCTTTACATTATTTTCTCAATTTGTGCGGGGTTAATCGGAGGCGGAATCTCGGTGATGATGCGCCTTGAGCTTCAAGAACCAGGGCTTCAGTTCATTGCCCCGGGTAGTGAACACATATGGAATGTTTGGATCACAGCGCATGGCTTGATCATGATCTTCTTTGTGGTGATGCCCGGATTGATTGGTGGTTTTGGTAACTGGTTTATTCCGCTTATGATTGGTGCGCCTGATATGGCGTTCCCACGCTTAAACAATATTTCATTTTGGCTTCTTGTCCCTGCTGTTGGACTTTTGGTCGGATCAATGTTTGTGGATGGAGGTCCTGGAAACGGGGCTGGAACAGGGTGGACCATCTATCCGCCTCTGTCTGACAAGACCGGTGGACACACGGGAATTTCGGTTGATATGGCGATTTTTGCGCTCCATTTAGCGGGCGCAAGCTCAATTCTTGGTGCGGCAAACTTCATTACAACAATCCTAAATATGCGCGCCCCGGGCATGACATTGCATAAGATGCCTTTGTTTATTTGGGCTATGTTGGTGACAAGCTTCCTTCTTGTTTTGGCTGTTCCTGTTCTTGGGGGCGCGATTACGATGCTTTTGACTGACCGTAATTTTGATACAGCTTTCTTCCGCCCTGAAGGTGGTGGAGATCCTATTTTGTTCCAGCATTTATTCTGGTTCTTTGGTCATCCAGAAGTGTACATCATGATTTTACCAGCCTTTGGCATTATCTCGCAAATTGTTTCAACCTTCTCTAAAAAGCCTGTGTTTGGGTATATTCCAATGGCGTACGCAATGGTAGCCATCGGATTTGTTGGCTTTATTGTTTGGGCACATCACATGTTTACATCAGGAATTGCTGTGAACACACGTGCTTATTTTACCGCTGCAACGTTGATTATTGCGATTCCAACAGGGGTTAAAATATTCTCATGGATTGCAACAATGTGGGGTGGCTCTATTACCTTTAAAACACCAATGCTCTGGGCTTTGGGCTTTATCTTCCTCTTTACCGTAGGTGGGGTAACGGGTGTTGTTCTTGCCAATGGTGGAATGGACGTTCCATTACATGACACATATTACGTGATTGCTCACTTCCATAACGTGCTGTCCCTTGGGGCGGTGTTTGGACTGTTCGCTGGATTTTACTACTGGATTGGTAAAATGTCTGGTCGTCAGTACCCTGAATGGATGGGGCAAGTTCACTTCTGGACAACATTTATTGGTGTGAATATTCTGTTCTTCCCACAACATTTCTTAGGTCTTGCTGGGATGCCTCGTCGTTACCCAGACTATCCAGATGAATATGCGGGATGGAATGAAATTGCAAGTTACGGTGCATACATTACTTTTGCCGCAACAGTGTTCTTTATCTTTATTGCCTTCTACACATTGTTCTTTGGTAAAAAAGTTAAAGGAAATTACTGGAATGTTGAAGAGCAAACAATGACATTGGAATGGACACTTTCTTCTCCTCCCCCATATCATCAGTTTGAAACACAACCGAATATGAAGTAGATCAAATAACATAATAAAACCCCCGCCCTCTAGCGGGGGTTTTTCTTGCTTGGAATGCCATTTATTTTGTTGACATAATTTATATATTTTGATAAATACCTTACTATGGAAAAACAAGACCTCTTTGATGCATTTGATGCCGCCCGCCCCCGCCTCCAAAAATTGTTGGGAAAGAAAAGAACACCGCTTAAAAAACTCGTCTTCTTGGAACAACCGGCTTACGACACCTACATCAAAGAAGAGACAGAGACAGATGTCCATTCCTTTAAAATCAGAGGTGCGTACAACGCCGCTGCCGCATTGAAAGAAGCCAGCCCGGAGTTAAAAGAAATTGTTGCCTCTTCTGCGGGGAATCATGCACAAGGCGTGGCGTTAAGTGCCAAAAAGCTTGATCTTCATGCCACAATATTCATGCCAGCATCTACACCTGAAACGAAAGTATATGCGGTAAAACAGCTCGGCGGAAGCAATGTTTCTATTCAGCTTACGGGCGATAATTACGATGAAACATCGCGCGCGGCCAAAGACTATCTTCAAAAAAGTGATGGGGCGTTTGTTCACCCCTTTGATGATCTAAATACCATTGCTGGGCAAGCCACTATTGCCGATGAAATTATTGCGCAAAGCAACGGCAAGAATCCTTTTGATTATGCGTTTATTCAAATTGGTGGTGGCGGTCTTGCTGCGGGTGTCGCCGCACGCCTAAAACAAGAGTGGCCAGACATCAAGATTATCGGCGTTGAGGGTGAAGGACAAGCATCCATGAAAGCCTCCATAGAAGCAGACGAAGTGGTCGAGCTTGAAACTGTGAATACGTTTTGCGACGGAACGGCTGTACGTCGTCCAGGTGATATAACTTTTGAAATTTGCCGTGAATATCTTGATGATATCATCACGGTTAGCAATGATGAAATTTGTGCGGCTTGGGATGAAATTTACCGCGTTGCGCGTGCTACAACCGAGCCTTCAGGTGTGATGGGCTATGCAGGATCAAAAAGATTTGCGCATCAAAACCCTGATCTCATTGAAGGAAAAAAAGTTCTAACTATTCTCTCTGGTGGAAATGTTGATCCATTGAAAATTGCAGAAATGGCGAAGCGTGCTGCCGTTGGAGCGCATGAGAAACAACTCTATAGAATTACACTGGACGAAGACACTGGACGATTATTAGAAGTGCTTGATGAATTGATGGAGGATATTGGTGTTACTGATTTTCTCTATGGAAAGAACAGTCTTGAAACAGCTCATCCTGTGATTGGATTTGGGGCATCCCCCGAGCGCTTAGTAGAGCTTGAAAACAGATTCAAAGAACAGGGCATTAACTTCCAAAATGTTACAAATGATATTGATGTGAAGAAGAATAATATTCCCTATAGTCCAGAGCTGAT
>JAESUK010000049.1 GCA_016763095.1 Alphaproteobacteria bacterium | reverse complement strand
CAACTCAATCATCACAGGGATATGATCGGAAGGTTTTTCAACGTCGCGCATTTTCTGCATCATGTCATAGCTCTTCAAGCTATCTTTGAGAGGGGGCGTGACCCACACATGATCGAGACGGCGACCACGATTTGATTTCTTATAATCTTTGTTTCTGTATGACCACCATGTATAGAGTTTTTCCTCCATCGGTGTGAAGTGACGACCAACATCTGTCCAGTTGAGAGAGGCACGCATTCTCTCCAAGCCCTCAGTTTCAGGGGGTGTATGTGAAATTACCTTTAAAAGTTGTTTATGTGACCAAACATCGTGCTCGTACGGCGCAATGTTAAAGTCGCCCACAGCAACAAGCTTGTCAGTTGTACTATACGTGTCTTTAAACCAAGTGGCTAGCTCGTCCACAAAGTCGAGCTTATGCTTGTACTTCTCATTGGACTCTATATTAGGCTCATCGCCACCTGCGGGAACGTACAAATTATGAACTTCAATATCCGAGCCTTCCAACGTCACAGATATATGGCGACAGTCGCTTTTCCCGCATCTGTCATATGTACGTGGATTATAGAAAGGAATTTTTGAAAGGATCGCTTGCCCGTTATAGGACTTCATTCCTGCGGTGTACTGATATTTATAGCCAATGTCCGCAAAAACATCCGTTGGAAACGTTTCGTCAACTGTTTTGGTTTCTTGTAAACACAACACATCAGGTTGCCATTCATTCAACAACGCCACCACAAGAGGGGCACGTAATCTAACCGAGTTTATGTTCCACGTTACAATCTTCATTTAAAACGGTAAGCCTCCATCAAGTGCGCCAGGAGGAAGTCCCAAATCGCTCATCGCTTTTTGTGTTTCTTCCGACATTTTCGCGTCCGCTTTTTGACGTGCATCATTCATTGCTGCAACAATTAAATCTTCCATCACTTCGCTGTCATCTTTATTGATCAATGTCGGATCAACGGTGAGAGGTTTTACCGCGCCTTTACATGTCATCACAATCGTCACCAAACCCGCCCCTGATGTACCTGTCACTTCTTCTTTACCAAGCTCTTTTTGAAGTGCTTCCATCTTTTGCTTCATGTCTTGTGCTTTTTTCATCATCGACGCCATGTTGAGCATGATTAATTATCCTTTTTCTCAAATGATTATTAGTTATTTAGTCTCGATCTTTGTGATTTCCGCTGTCGGGAAAATCTTGATCACATTTTGAACTTGTTCATGTGCAAGCACAGCCTCATATTCTGCCTTCTTATAGGTAGCAGCTTGTTCTTGAAGTGTCGGTTGTCCGTTTCCACGTCCAACGGTCACAACCCAACGTTTTTCTGTGTACTTCAACAAAGCTTTGCTGAGTTGACCAGAAAGATCACGTGGCGCGCCTTCAACGGGCACAAATTCAATATGTCCTGCCTTCATGGTGATAAGTTGCATGAACTGTCCAACTTGCCCCGCAATGATCATCTCCCCGTGTGTTTCAAGGAGTGTGACAACATCTTCCAATGTTTCTAAATTCGCGTTTGCAACGGGTGCGTTCTCTTGTGCAACTGTTGGTTGTACTTGGGTTGCCTGCGTAACACCGCTCACCGATGCAACTGTCGGAGAAGTTGCTCGCGCTATACTTGCTCCGCTCGCGCCACCTCCACCATTTGATCCCGATGAAGCCGTACCAGATATTGTAACTGTACCGTTCGCAAGGTTTTTAAGCATATCAACAGGATCAGGCAAATTCGATGCATAACATAAACGTATAATCAACATTTCCGCCGCAGATTGCGGGTTGCCTGCCATATGTACTTCGCCCATACCCTTTAACAGCAATTGCCACGCCTTATTAAGCGCAGGAATAGAGAGCGTTTGCGCCAATTCCGTCGCACG
The DNA here is from genome assembly GCA_016763095.1 of Alphaproteobacteria bacterium. Taxonomy (GTDB): domain Bacteria; phylum Pseudomonadota; class Alphaproteobacteria; order Micavibrionales; family Micavibrionaceae; genus UBA1850. The sequence continues at coordinate 8,684 of JAESUK010000049.1, read as the reverse complement.
CTTGTACTCATCATCCGTCATGTTCGGGGCAGTGGTACGGCGTGCCTTCGGCACAGCTTTGATCTTTGTAAGAACGTGACACATGTCCGTTAAATCTTGGATCAAAAGCGCAGGGTCTTGTCCGTTTTCATAGAAATGCGTTGCAATATCAAGCGCAGTTTCCGTCTCACCCTTAATGCTGTATGAGAAAAGATCGAGTAGTTTTGTACGATCACTTAAGCCAAGCATGGAACGTACAAGGTCGGCTGTAATGTTACTCTTCCCATCTACCGAGCTTAACGCAATCGCTTGATCCAAAAGACTTAAACCATCACGTACAGACCCATCGGCAGCGCGTGAAATCATGTTCAAAGCTTCATCTTCAGACTGTACGTCTTCTTGATCACAAATGTTTTTATAGTGCCCCGCAAGGTCATCAATGCCCACACGGCGAAGATCAAAACGCTGACAACGAGAAAGAATAGTAATCGGAACTTTTCTGATCTCAGTCGTCGCAAAAATAAATTTAACGTGCTCTGGTGGCTCTTCCAATGTTTTCAAAAGCGCATTAAACGCATTCTTGGAAAGCATGTGCACTTCATCAATAATATAGATTTTGTAACGCGCTTCTGTTGGGGCATATCGTACCCCATCAATAATTTCGCGGATGTCATCTACACCAGTACGCGACGCAGCATCCATCTCAATCACATCTTGGTGACGGTCTTGGGTAATCGCTTGGCATACTGGACAATCATCAGTTGGACCTGTGGTTGCTTCTTGTTTGCCATCTGCGCCCGTATAATTAAGTGCCTTGGCGATAATACGTGCAGTCGTCGTTTTACCCGTCCCACGAATACCCGTAAGCATGAACGCATGGGCAACACGTTTTGAGTCAATCGCGTTCTTAAGTGTGCGGACAAGCGCCTCTTGACCAATTAACTCATCAAAGTTTGTTGGACGGTATTTCCGTGCGAGAACTTTATAGACTTCTTCTTTTTCTTTTTTTGTATCTGACATGACTCTACCTTTAAGGCGATTCTTATATTTTCTCAATGAGAGAAGGAAAGACTCATTACTTTGTGCTCAATTTTTTTTCAATAACGGTAGAAAAATATCGCGACACTCCGCAATTGTCTCAGGCACAGAGTAGGGGGCATTGAAAACTGCCATTCCAGTTCCGTACATGCCCCTGAATCCATCGCGTTTAGGGTCGTCAAACACCCATTCGTCAAATATGACGGCTTCATCAATGGCACGACACGCATCTTTCAGCTCTTCATGGCGATTTTGCGCGAGCATTGGATACCACAACATATATGTACCGTTAGGCCATTTCTTAATCACACGCTTTACGATCTTTGGAACATGCTTATATTCTGTTTTAATCTCATAGCTTGGATCAACAAAAATAGCACCACGGCTCTCTTTCGGAGGCGTACACGAGAAAATACCTTCTTCTATGCGTATCTCTTTGGTCAGTACGTTTTTGTAAGGCGACATAGCTTTTTCAAGGTGCATAAATTCTTGTGGGTGAGGATCGTAACATTCCATGCGATCTTCTGCGCGCAAACGACGCGCCACCATTAAGGCAGTGCCAGGGTAAAACTCAGAGTCCTCATCTGGGTTAATCTCGTCAATGGTGCGTTTGATCTCTGACCATAATGGATGATCAATCTTTTCGTGGTAAAGCTTCGCAATGCCAGAGTTAAATTCTTGCGTTTTTTGTGCCTCGGTGGAGTTTAAATCATAAACACCACGTCCTGCGTGTGCGTCACACCAAAATAAAGGCGTATCTTTTTGTTGCAGATAGCCGAGCACCGCCAAAATCCAAAGATGTTTGTGGATGTCGGCAGGGTTTCCTGCATGATAGATGTGTTGATAGCTCATAGACATGGGAAGACACTCTAAACGTAATTTGTTAGAGTTCAAGCATGGCTAAATCAAAATCAAACTTTATCTGTCAGGAATGTGGCGCAGTCAGCTCTAAATGGGCTGGAAAATGTGAATCCTGTAATGCGTGGAACACTATTGTTGAAGAAGTTGTTGAGTCTGGTCCGCCAAAAGGCGTGAATCAAAAGAAAGGTCGCGCATTGCATTTTTCTGATCTCACAGTAAAAAATCAAAAATCAAAGCCACGTTATAAAACGGGAATAGCCGAGTTTGATCGTGTAACAGGTGGCGGTCTTGTCGACGGAATGGCGCTTCTTATTGGTGGTGATCCGGGGATTGGGAAATCTACAATTTTGCTCCAAGCCGTGTGTGCCCTCGCAAAAAATGGAATGACCTGCGCGTATGTGTCAGGGGAAGAATCGGAAGATCAAATTCGTATGCGTGCTGAGCGTTTAGGGTTAAGTGATGCCAAAGTACAGCTCGCATCTACAGGGAATGTCAGGGATGTCATTACCTCAATGGAAAATGGTGACATGAACCTTGTTGTCATCGATTCCATTCAAACAATGTACATTGATAGTATTGAAAGCGCCCCTGGGACAGTGACACAAGTCAGAACCTCAGCCCAAGAATTAATCCGTATTGGAAAAAAGCGTGGGATTTGTGTGCTTCTTGTTGGGCATGTCACCAAAGAAGGTCAGTTGGCAGGACCACGTGTACTTGAACATATGGTGGACACGGTTCTGTACTTTGAAGGAGAGCGCGGGCATCCGTTTAGAATTTTACGAGCTGTTAAAAACCGTTTTGGTCCAACCGATGAAATTGGCGTTTTCGAAATGGCACAAACGGGTTTGGTAGAAGTGCCAAATCCATCCGAGATATCCTTGGCACAACGTCAAGAAGATGTTCCGGGAAGCGCTGTTCTTGCTGCAATTGAAGGCACGCGCCCTGTTTTGGTTGAGGTGCAAGCCTTGGTGGCAAGTACGTCCTTTGCCTCGCCGCGTCGCGCAGTCGTTGGGTGGGATATGGGGCGTTTAGCAATGCTTTTGGCGGTTTTGGAGGCAAGGTGTGGCTTATGTTTTGCCGATAGTGATGTGTATTTAAACATTGCGGGCGGACTGCGTATTCAGGAACCGGGAGCTGATTTGGCAATTGCTGCGGCGCTTATCAGTGCGCTTACAGGTTATGTGATTCCATCAGATACTGTCTTCTTCGGTGAGGTAGGTTTGGCGGGTGAAGTTCGTCCAACCATGCAAATGGATTTACGCTTAAAAGAGGCTGTGAAGCTTGGCTTTAAAGAGGCAATCTGTCCAACAAACCCATCCAAGAAAAAAGATTATCCTAAAGGAGCCGCACCAATTAAGCACATAAGTGATTTGGTCGCGCGTCTTCAGATGGAACCTAAAAAGGCGGTTGCCTTCTAGGGGGTGTTTATTGGGGTGCGTTAAATATTGACAACTTCACACATTTACCATAACAAAGAGTGATAATGCGTTGCAAGGGAATGTCGAAGTGTCGGGACTAAAAGAAGTAAGTGTAATCTCAGAAGTTTTTAAAAAAGCGAACTTCCAACCAGCTAATATTATTGTACATAAGCGTAATCTTGTCGGTGATTACAATCGCCTTGCACGGTTCATGAAGACGGTTTTGCAACTTAAAAATGATAATGTAACTATTGTAACGGTAGATACGTTAAAATATCTGAAAATCCACGAGCGTCACCACCCTGAGTTTAAAGAAAATGCAACAACCTTACAGCAGGTATATGACGACGTATTGTTATTAGGCGATAATACGGAGAGTTCAGTGCTGCGTGTTAAAAGTGGTGATGTGTATGCAAATAATACAGTGTCAAAATTCCACCCAGATGGGTTGAGCCGTATTCTTGTCCCGTATAATGACCCTGTTCCTTTATGGGTTGCTAATAGTGATGCTGAATTAGATGAGGAAATTTATGGCGTTTGTGAAGAGCCATCATACAAATTAAAACCAGATGCGGTGAAGTATAAAATGACAGCTGGGAATATCTGGAATTTTGCTGGAATGCAGTCATCGCTAGCGGTGGATCCGCTTCTTCATCAGGGCGTCTCTGCCGCTAATAATAATGAACCGCTTTTGGTGGCTGTAGCTGAACCAATGATATAAAGGTAGTTGCTTTTTAGAACTTAATTGTAAAGACAATTTGGTCTGCGGAAAGATGTTCTCCTATGACCTCTTGTACAATTTCAGGTAATCCAATGTCAGGTGATCTGTCAGCGTTACAATGATCATTTGCTGCCGTTTTATACATACTGAGGGTGTTCTGTGCTGTATCCATTTCGGTAGTGGTTAGTCCCCGCACAAACCTTGATGCACTAAGTGTTCGTGCGTTCTTATTGTTATCAATAACATGAAGGTCTCCAAATTCTCGTGCCAGAGCCCAAGCAAATGCTTTATGGATCGTGATAGTTTCTTGCTGCTTCATGCCGTCTCTCCAGTTATATGTATTCATTTGTATATTACATAAAAAAATATGTCAATAACACGCCCCCGATAACCGTGGATAAGCTTGAGCATTGATTGAAAATATGGAGGGGGATCAGATAGAGTAACATCATGCAAATTAGACATTTACCAGAAACGCTGATCAACCAAATCGCGGCAGGGGAAGTTATTGAACGCCCAGCTGCAGCGGTGAAAGAGCTTGTCGAAAATTCAATAGACGCAGGCGCAACCCGCATTGATATTGATATCCGTGAAGGCGGGAAAAGCCTGATCTCTGTGCGTGATAATGGACAAGGTATGGGCAAGGACGACCTTATTGCGTGCCTTGACCGTCATGCAACATCAAAGCTTCCAGACGAAGACTTGCTTGCCATTAATACGCTAGGGTTTCGTGGTGAGGCAATGCCCTCAATTGGCGCGGTCAGCCGTATGAGCATTTCCACCTGTCCAAAAGGTGAGACCGATGCATGGGAAATTATTATAGAAGGCGGAAAAAAATCAGAGCCACGCCCGACGGCACATCCAGAAGGTACAACCGTCACAATTAAAGATTTGTTCTATGCCACACCTGCGCGCCTCAAATTCTTAAAAAGCGATCAAGCGGAATATTCGGCAGTGAAAGACACCATTATCCGACTAACGCTTGCCTATCCTCATATAGGTTTTCGCTTAATGAATAATGGTAAGACGGTTTTATCTGTTCCTCCATCTGACGCAGAACTGTTTAACTGCCAACTTGAACGTATTGGTCAGGTGATAGGCAAAGATTTCTCTGGAAATGCGATGATTATTGATGCGGAAAGAGAAGGAATTAAGCTCACAGGGTTTGCTGGTCTTCCAACACTTCACCGTGGGAACGCACAACATCAATATTTGTTTGTAAATGGTCGTCCCGTAAAAGATAAGCTTTTGGGTGGAGCAATGCGCGCGGGATACATGGATGTATTGGCGCGAGATCGCTATCCAATGGCTGTCCTATTTGTTGAGTTGCCACAACGCGATGTTGACGTAAACGTACATCCCGCAAAAACAGAAGTCCGCTTTAAAGACCCCGCCATTGTACGTGGTTTAATTGTAAGTGCACTCCGTCACGCGATTCAACGTGAAGGACATCAAACATCATCAACCGTATCTGAATACGCGCTTGGAAAGCTTCAACAGCATAGACAAGAACAGATGAACGGACAGCAATCTCCAGCATTGCCTTGGGCACGTACATCATCATATGGTGGAGGAAGGTCGGGTACAGCGTACGGGACTTTGGCGGAGAAAACATATGGAGCGTACGAGCCAATCCCGTCGGCGCGCCACGAATATGCACCTGAACAACAATCACAAGAACAAGATTTATCGCAATATCCATTGGGTGCGGCACGCGCGCAGTTGCATGAATGCTATATTGTGGCACAAACGGCAAAAGGGATGGTTGTGGTGGATCAACATGCCGCGCATGAACGTCTTGTCTATGAGAAATTTAAAACACAAATGGAAGACGGAAACGGTTGCATTGAAAGTCAGGGGCTGTTATCACCTGAAATTATTGATTTGGACGATACCGTGATCAGTAAAATATTAGATCAATCCGAGAATCTAAAAAAATTGGGGTTAGTCATAGAGCCATTCGGTAGTGGCGCGATCGCAGTACAAGCAATGCCTGTTTTATTGCTCGGAAAAGCCGATCCACAAAAACTTATTCGTGATTTGGTCGATGAGATTGAAGAGCATGGTGAGATCACAGGCTTGGAGGAACGTATTAATGCAGTGTTGTCTACGATGGCATGCCACGGATCTGTTAGATCTGGTCGGCGCTTAACAGTTGAAGAAATGAACGCATTATTGCGCCAAATGGAAGAAACGCCTGTTTCTGGTCAATGTAATCATGGACGACCCACCTATATTGAATTATCCTTGGACGAAATCGAAAGTCTATTCGGGAGACATTAATCCATGGTTGAAAATTTGAAAGAGCTTAAAGACATTAAAAATCTTTACCGTCTGCTTATTTTCTCTGTTATATTTCAAATCATTCCGTCGTTTGGTTTGCAAATATTCGGGGCGATCCTGTTTATGGTCGTGTTGTTCTGGGCGTACTTTCTGAAAACAAAATATGTTGATGATCCGTTTGGGAAAAGTCACGCCGTACACGTTATTAAAACAATCTGGAATTTTTCAAGTTTCTTTGTGATTGGTCTTGTTATTGGCTCAATCATTTTTTATATAAAAGCAGATCAATCCACGCTTACGGCATATACGGATCAAATCATGTCGACGGGCGCTGTGTCTGAGGCTGAAATGGAATCTGTGATGAAGCAGACGATTAAAGATAATCTTGGTTTAGTTATAAAAATAGGACTTGTTACGCTTGGTCCATCTGTCCTTTATTTAATTGCAAGGATTTGGAGTGGATATGGTAGCGCGGGTTATGAACGTAGAATGTAAGAAAGTATAAGGAATAAAATGCAAAGAAATATACCTAAAAAAGCAATATGGGGAATGATAAGCGCAACTATTTTATGCTTGTTCGTGGTCGTGCCATCTTTTGCAAGTGAAGCTGTTCTTAAAACTCCGCAGGGCGGGAGTGTTACGTCTACGATATTGGCGCTATCATGTGTTGCATTTTTTATTATTTCATATTTGGCTGTTTTAACTGAAGAGCTCTCGCATTTGAAAAAATCAAAACCCGTCATGCTGGGGGCGGGCTTAATCTGGGTGTTCGTTGCGTTGCTTGCCAAGAAAAACGGTATCGAACATGAAGAACTGAATCACGCAGTATTAAGTGGGTTAGAAGAATATAGCTCTCTCATGCTGTTTTTATTGGCTGCGATGACCTATATCGCTGCAATGGAGGAACGTAACGTGTTTGGTGCGTTACGTGGAAAACTTGTTCAAGCAGGTCTATCCATGCGCCAATTATTCTGGGTAACAGGGATCTTGGCATTTTGCCTTTCCCCGATTGCGGACAACCTTACAACCGCACTTGTATTGGGTGCTGTTGTGATGGCGGTCGGTAAAAACACGCCTAAATTTGTGGCGCTTGCTTGTATTAACATTGTCTGTGCAGCCAATGCAGGTGGAGCGTTCTCTCCGTTTGGAGACATTACAACACTTATGGTCTGGCAAGCTGGACATGTCGGGTTCTTTGAATTCTTCGCGCTGTTCTTCCCTGCACTTGTGTGCTTCTTAGTTCCGTCCACGATCATGAGCTTCTTTGTCCCAGGCGGAAAACCTGAGGCGCTAAGCAAAGATGAAACCATGAAACGTGGAGCGAAGACATTTATTGCCCTTGGTTTAATGACCATTGCAATGGCGATTGGGTTTGAACAATTCTTGGGGCTACCTCCATTTTTGGGGATGATGACAGGGATGTCTATTTTGATGATGGCATCTTATGTCTTGACAAAAACTGGTCCGAAAGAAGATGTTCTGGATATTATTGAAAAAGTTCAATCTGCTGAGTGGGATACGTTGCTCTTCTTCTTCGGCGTGATCTTCAGTGTTGGAGGCTTGGCCTACCTAGGGTTTATGGAGCTTGCCTCTGATGCCATGTATGGTGGTTGGGGTGCAGATAAAACCAACATTGTTCTTGGGGTTGTTTCCGCATTAATTGATAACATCCCCGTAATGTTTGCTGTTCTTACAATGAACCCTGAGATGGATCACTTTCAATGGCTTCTCATTACCCTCACAACGGGTGTAGGGGGGTCATTACTCTCTATTGGCTCGGCGGCAGGTGTGGCGCTCATGGGGACAGCAAAGGGGCAATACACGTTCTTTGCACATCTTAAGTGGGCACCCGTTATTGCACTTGGATATGCGGCGGCAATTGCCACGCATTACCTTGTAAATGGCTAAGTTTAGCGTTTGCTAAAATAAGTTTATATTATTTTAGGCGGAAGACTTGCATTTTACGATTGGAGGGGCTATACCTCCAATCACTTCACGAACTGAAGAAGATTTATCCCAGTTCGTTTCTTATTGGCGCGGGGTGGAGCAGCCCGGTAGCTCGTCAGGCTCATAACCTGAAGGTCGTAGGTTCAAATCCTACCCCCGCAACCAATAGACCATCCTATACAGTCCAATATAATCCACTAACTTATTGTTATATAAGTTATATACAGCTTTGTTTGTCCGATACAATCCAGCGCAAAATTACTACTTTCATTATTTTTTAAAGTACAGGATAAGGTACAGATACGTTTTTTTAAACTCTGTACCTTAAAAGGAGGCAAGCATGCCTAAACTCATTAGAAAGCTTAGTGAAACTGAAGCCCGTAATGCAAAATCAAAAGATAAACCTTACAAATTATATGATGAAGATGGCTTGCGCT
>JAESUK010000048.1 GCA_016763095.1 Alphaproteobacteria bacterium | reverse complement strand
TTATGCTACCCCCAAATTCATATCAAACTGTGTGGCTGTAACTGCAGGATTTGCCGCGACACTAAAGTCATTCGAACAACTAACTGCAGGAGAATGGCTTATCTCCAAACTCTGCCGAAAATCATTTGGCAGGTTAGCCAAAGCATTTCCTGATCCCGCTAAACATGTAATACTCATAAAAATCCTAACTTTTTTCGTTCTACTATTATCTTATACAGGACAAATATTTACAAATTGTTGAGATTAGGTTGCATTTTATCTAATGATACGAAAAGCTTACACATATAAGGAAAACCTAAGAAATGCCCCAAAACGCCCTCCCTACTACTCCTGATGATCTCTTTACCATCTTAAAAGAGCTTAATATTGATTATAAACTCCATCGTCATGAGGCGGTATTTTCTGTGAATGATGCAGAAAAAGTAGAACACGACATAGAAGGCGCACATTGCCGTAATCTCTTTTTACGAGACAAGAAAAAGAACATGTTTTTGGTAACCGCACAAAATGAAACAAAGATTGATTTAAAGAAATTAGAGAAACGCCTTGCCTGCGCGCGCATATCTTTCGGCTCACCTGAACGCCTCTTCCAATATCTTGGAGTGCGACCTGGTTCTGTATGCCCCTTCGCCATCATAAATGACAAAGATCATGAAGTACGTTCAATCCTAGAAGAAGATATGATGAACCAACCACTGGTTGCTTATCATCCACTTTTCAACACAATGACAATTGTGCTCACACCAACAGATTTGATTAAGTTCTTTGAACACATCAATCATACTTACGAAATTGTCGATCTAAAATGTGTCCGCCCCGAAGACGAGAAGTAGGGTCATTTATTTATATGTTGATGGAGGAAGGCACAGAGTCTGAAATCCACTGAATCCGCCTATAAAATATTCAGGACCCCAGTTAAACTTTTTCGATACATCTATAAAAATAGTGCGCGCATTTGCGGGAATTTTTACCGTTTGATCAATCGTAATCGGAGTAATAACCGCCGCGCTCATAAGACCTTCGTCTTTCATATACAGAGATAACGTTCCATTTACAATCTGTCCCTCTGTTCCCTCATTCATCGACAACGAATAAATATATCCAGGATTTGGTGTGTCCACAGACACATAAATACGAACCGTATTGATTGCTGAATTTTTCTTTGAATCACCTTTGATAAATTCAATTTTTAATTCTCCATAATTGCAGTTTTTATCCTGAATCGCAAACGATCCTCTCGAAATCACAAGAGAAACACACATCAAAAAAACAAAGAATAACGGTCTAATTATCATAGAATTACTATACCCCAATTTATACTTTTTCAAAACAATTCTAAAATCTAAAAAATTATTTTCCTAACATCAAAGATTCTTGTTTTATTTCTAGCAAAAAAAGATTATGTGTACGAAATAGATATGAATTAATTTAACAACATTTAAAACACGAGAGGAGAACACATGCGCAAAATAGTACATTCCCTATGGCCTTTGTTTTTTGGACTCTCTCTCATGATGCTAGGAAATGGATTGCAAGGAACTCTACTTGGAGTCCGCGCAACCATAGAAGATTTCAATACGACCTCAACTGGTTTTATAATGTCATTGTACTATCTTGGCTTTGTATTTGGATCATATTTTGCACCAAAACTCGTCAAAAATGTTGGGCATATTCGTGTCTTTACAGCACTCGCCTCACTTGCCTCGGTAACTGTTCTTTTACATGGTGTAATTGTAGATATTTGGTTTTGGGCGTTTATTCGTGTCTTTACAGGTTTCAGCTATGCAGGATTATACATCGTTGTAGAAAGCTGGTTAAATGATGCCTCTACAAATAAAACACGTGGGAAGATTTTGGCTCTTTACCAAGTTATTAGTTACGGAGGCATGGTAGGCGGACAATTTCTTTTAACCACTGCTGACCCTGCAACTGTAACACTATTCATTTTAACGTCCGTATTGGTCTCTATTGCCTTGATACCAATTTCCTTAAGCTCACGACCAGCGCCATCATTTGATGAACCAGAACATATTTCCTTAAAGAAATTGTTTTCAATGTCACCAACGGGAATCATTTGCGCATTCGGAAGTGGAATGAGCGCAAGTATAATTCTAGGGTTAGGGGCTGTATACGCAATCGAAATTGGACTCCCACTTGCACAAATTCCAACATTCATAGCGATATACTTACTGGGAGGTGTACTCTTTCAAATTCCTATCGGGTGGTTGTCTGATCGATACAATCGACGTACAATTCTCATCTTGATCTGTTTTTTATCATGTATCATATCTCTCGGTTGCTTTCTAGCATCTGGAGGTTCTCTTTTATTTTATATTTTGTTCTTCCTACTTGGAGGATGCAGTCTCTCTATTTATGGTCAATGCCTTGCCCATACAAACGATCACATTGCGCCACGTTACTTTGTAGCAGCAGGGTCATCACTCATACTCGTAAACGGTGTTGGTGCTGCTCTAGGCCCATTGATCGTTTCTATATTTATGACTGTGCTAAGCATAGAAGTGTATTTTCTTTCACTCACGGTACTCTTTTTCATTATCTTTGCTTATGGATTATATCGAACACAAAGAAGCCCTTCAATTCCATTGGAAGATCAAGGGGAAGCAATCATCATGCCTGCGCGTTCAGCGGCTATTGAACTAAATATTACAGAGGATACCCCTCAAGATTCTTGAGTACCAAGATAAAACCATTCATCTCCAATTTTAGAACCAATATTAGGAAGAAGAATATACCCATTAATTGGGGACACCTCTTCTTGGCCATCATTATAAACGGCAAGAATATCGCCCTCAGATACCTGATCCATATGTTGCCAATTCTTAATCAACTTCCCGCCTTTTTCTTTTATAAAAGCACGGTACATTTTTACAAATTTTGAGCGAGGTGGAAAAAGCTGTGTCTCCTCGTTGCTTTTTGAAATCATCCCCAAATGCATAAGCGCATTCACGATACATTGATATGCAACATCAATTGAATGCGGGTCGTGATGCTCTCCACATTCAACCGTCACAGAAACCTTTCCTGCACGGTGTGCACACGCCAATGTTGTACAATCTTCATCGTCCATGAAAAGATCTGGCCACCCTGTAAATACAGACTCAACGCCTAAGCTCTTGCAAAATTTTCTAGATTCATCGTCTGGATAATCCAAAAACACAAACGGATCGCATTTCGTATGATTGGAATGCAAATCCAATATAAAGTCATGCGCACAAATCAACGGAACAAGCTCATTTGCAATATGCTCTTCATAAAATTTTGGCTGATCATGCATTTTTAAAATACGGTTTAAGTTTACATCAATATACCGCTCATTTTTTTGATACGCCCCTGGATTACAAACAGGAATAAACGTCACATGACCTTTATCCAAATGAATGACTTTATTATCAACCTCATGAATAAGGCGTGCAATTCCATCCGATCCACATGTTTCATTCCCATGAATTGCTCCCAATACAAGCAGGCGCGCGCCCTCTTGTGGTGCATTATATGTCACCTTCTCTAAATACATGCGAATTGTCTTCCCGTCTTTAATGAACAATGATGATTATAAAGAGCCGTCCCATCCGTAAGATCAACCCCTTCACTGACAATAGGCACGTCATTCTTATTAAACAACGCCCAACTATACGGATTATCTTGAGAGGTTTCGGCCAAAACATTGTCCCGCCCCTCATCTTCAGAAACTTGAAGCCATGCTTGGATCAATATATTTCCAACATTCAACCCCCGCGCCTTAGGATGCACAGCCAACCCTTGAATAATTGAGAGCGACTCTAGCGGCGCAGGAAGAGCCATATCAGTCATCCCCGTCTTGGGGCTTTGTACCGTCGGTAAAACAATTAATGCCTGACCCACCACCTGCCCATTATGTATGGCAGAAATCGCCTGACTTCCCGCATTAAAATGATCTGTAAGAAACGATTTTGTTTTTGGAAGGAAAAATCCCTTTTCATCTTCATGAAGAAAATCATAAATCATATTTTGAAAGGCATGCAGGTGGTCCACATCTTCCACCGCGCATTCTTTAATTTTTATGCCGTAATAACCAACGGGCTGAATTACAGGCTCTACTATATTTTGATCTACGTAAGCAACAATGCTTTCTGTTTGGTTGTTCATAACACACTATCCATCTATTTATTATTTTTGATTTTGAAATATAGAAATCCTTATCCAAATGACGGCATTTAGAGATAAGAACGATGATCACACCCGCGGTAAAAGAAACTCTACAGCAAAGGGATCATCAGCAAATTCGTCGTGAAAAAATAGCACGTAAGCAATCAGCCCCTGAAAGGGGTGATATAAAGATTAGATATGTTTGCTCACTAGACATAAGACTATATAAAACAGAAAAACATACTGTATGCAATAAAAATTTATCTGTTTAACTATCTGGACGTAAAAAGCTTTGATGAAAATTCACAGCCCCTTTATCATCAAAACTTCTTGCCGTATAATGTGAACCACGCATTGAACGTTTAACTGGAGCTTTATTTCCTCCGACAAAACGTGCAATTCCCCAATTTTCAAATTTCTTTCTCAATTTTTCATTCGGAGGTTCTGGAAGGGTAACTTCATGGCAATCTTCAGGTATATCCTCTGGACGCATACCGTGATACTGAAGCTCACCATACTCACCACGTGCAAGCTCACGTTTCATAAGCATTGCATCAACTTGGTGAGGCAACAACTCATAAAAAGTCCCAGTATCTGGTTGGTTAGGCTGAAAATTCTCAGCATTTACTGGAACGATAACTTCCATTTCAGAAATAAGCATCGTTGGTTTTTTTACTGTGGTATCCAGAGGTTTAGTTTTCATTTTATACTTAAAGTTTTTACTCTCACCTCTAGTACATGGCACAAATGCCATATGAGAAATATGAAGATCACCATTGTCGTCAGGGCGAACCCACGCACGCGTTAATGCACAAGGGCGGTTAGTAAGGTCGTCCATCGCTTCTTGGTTTATCAAACTAGGAATACGCAACATGTGATAGCGTCCAAGCCACATATATTCATGTAAATTAATATCTGGTTCGCGTGCTAACCCACCAATACCAAAATCAGCAAGCTTTTCTATAGAGTTTTGATCTGCTTTTTGACCCTCTATCCTTTGAATAGCCGCACCCTTCAAATCTTTTCGCTTCTCTATCTCGCCAGCACTCTCTGCCAAAATATCTGCAACTGTTGGCATCTTTAAGCACTCTGATGGAGAAGAATCAAGAAAAACATCAAAACTTTTGCTCAACGCTACATCATCATCGGTATATTGCTGTGCAAAAACAGCCTTTTGATAATCAGCCATTTTATTCGCTGTCAAAGTAAGAATGCTCTTGAGGTCTTCCGCTTTATGATCTCGACGCGCCTGCCTCAATAATTCTATAATCTCTGCTTCTTTTTGCATTCTTTGTCGCTGGAATGATCGGTTTGAATTTTTCTCAAACCCAATCTGATCTTCTCGCCAATGTGCCAGAAAAACTTGTTGATCCAGCAATTTTTCACACAATTCTTCTTGATCAACCGCGTCCATCTCCAACAAACTATAACCAACTTGCTCAGAAGGAAGAAACTTAGAAATATTCTTTATAATGTCAGGATCCAACGCCGATAAAGAGAGGCTATCTCTTGTATTAATTTCAGCATAATTGCGAATACCTGCATATTTTCTATTTGCATAGCCACGTTCAATCGCCTCTTCAATATGTGGCATATATTCTGGGGTAATAGTCCCAATAGTATCAATAAAATGTCCCCAATAGACAGAGTTGAAAGGAATGATATCAATGGCACTTCCCGTACGTAAAACCGCATCTTTGGAAAAGGTATTTCCTGTTCCATAACGGACTTCAGGGTCCCCCTTCTCTAAAAGAAGTTCATGCGCAGGATCAAATCCAGTTGAGTTATATGAGAAACGAAGGGCGCGAACAGCAATCGGTTGTAAAGTTTTTGGATCAACATCCACCCCTAAACATAAAAGATTACGGGGGGAAAGTGTAACATACCCATCTCTATCGTAATCAGTAGGAAGGTCGCAACGCAGTATTTGCCCGCGCTGTATATTCTGTGGTGCCCAAACGCCATTATTTGGTTCACCATGATAATGAAATTTGGTGATATTCCCGCGCATTAAATAATTTAATGCCTCTTTAGGATCATAGTTTCTAGGTTCGTTTGGTGTTTCGATTACATCGTGCGTATTTAAAGCCGCCGCTTCGGCAAAACCTGAAAGTCGTGTCATAATTTACTCAGCTATGTTATGTATATTTATGAGATACTTTTTAACATAATTGAAAAATATGTCAAAGGATTTTGTAATAATAAGAAATGGTCGGAGTGACAAGACTTGAACTTGCGACCCCTCGCCCCCCAGGCGAGTGCGCTACCAGACTGCGCCACACTCCGATATAGCCTTAAGCTATTTTTTTAAGATATCGCGGATTTCTTTAAGATCACCAAGCATAGATTCTAAAACTGCTTTTTGGTGCGTATTAAGTCCCCCAGAAACATTGGAAGACACATCTGAAAGAACAGATGGAACGACTGTCGGACTATTGACTTGTTCCATGGCTGGACGTTGCAGAGAAAGCTTGGCAATTTGCCCCTTACTCATACCTTTCAAAAGCTTCTGTGCGCCTTTAATCGTATAACCTTCTTTATAGAGAATATTGTAGATTTTTTCGAGAACAGCAACATCCTCTGGACGGTAATAACGACGACCACCACCACGCGTCAACGGCTTCACTTGCGAAAATTTTGTTTCCCAAAACCGTAGGACATGTTGTTGAACACCAAGACGATCAGCAACTTCACTGATCGTTCTAAATGCACCTTTTGCTTTCTTCACATCACCCTGTTCTTGCCCGCCGTCTTCTGCCGTATATATACTCATGATAAAATTCTCCTAGGTATAATTAGGTATAGGGCTAAAAAAAATGCGTCAAAAATCTTCTTATGATTTATTCATAAGGTTTTTGAGAATATGTGACGCTTTAAATACCAACACCGTTCTTGGTGTAATAGGTACTTCAACCCCAGTCTTAGGGTTACGTCCAATTCTCTCACTTTTTTGTCTTAGGACAAAACTACCAAAACCAGAGATTTTGACATTTTCGCTGCTTACGAGAGCATCTGACATTTCTTCAAAAACAGAATCGACAATATCCGCCGATTCGTTACGAGAAAGTCCGAGTTCTTGATAAAGTGCATCTGCTAGATCTGCACGTGTAATTGTCTCATTGGCCATTGTTAACCACCTTTAAAACTAAATGCTTGTATCTATATAGAATAAACGAATTTGAGTTATAGGTCAATATGTTACTTTGAAATGTTTTGCATAAAAGCCGTGTTATCAGAAAGTAACCGCAAATTATAGCCATTTAGAATCTTAGTAGAGTAGCACCCCAAGTAAGCCCACCACCAAGTGCCTCAAGCAGAATCAATTGGTTGCGCTGAATTTGACCCGCGCGCACGGCCTGATCAAGTGCCAAAGGAATTGAAGCCGCAGACGTGTTTCCGTGCTTGGACACCGTCATCACAACTTTTTCCATGGGAAGCCCAAGTTTATCTGCTGTCGCACTTATGATACGTACATTAGCTTGGTGTGGAACGAGCCAATCAAGATCAGCCCCCGTGTAACCATTCTCTGATAAAGATTCGTCAACAACGTCATGCATTAATTTAACCGCATATTTAAAGACATCGCGTCCCTGCATTTCAATCATACCGGCATCCTGTGTTTTTGAAACACCGCCGCTTGTACATAGAATTCCTTTTTTACGACCATCCGCATACAAATGCGTTGAGATAATCCCGCGATCTTCTTTTTCACCTTCAACGGCGGATAGAACAACTGCGCCCGCACCATCACCAAACAACACGCACGTTGTGCGATCTGTCCAATCTAAAATACGCGACATTGTTTCTGCGCCAATCACAAGAATATTTTTGGCTTGTCCTGTTTGTAAAAAACTATGTGCCGTAGAAATAGCATACACAAATCCTGTGCACACGGCCTGAATATCAAACGCCATATTTGCAGGAAGCCCCAAAGCCTCTTGCACATGAACCGCCACAGATGGGAACGTAAGATCAGGCGTTGTTGTCGCAACAATCACTCCGTCAATATCTTCTGCATTAAGCCCTGATGCTTCAAGCGCACGTCTCGCCGCTTCTATCGCAAGCGTCGATGTTGTCTCACCTTCAGACACAACATGGCGTTGCCTAATCCCTGTTCTTTGAAAAATCCATTCATCACTTGTATCAACGATTTTTTCAAGATCAGCGTTCGTCAAAATTTTTGAAGGGAGGTAAGAGCCAGTGCCCTGAATAACAGATTTAATAGTCATAGTAATGTTTTATACTTCTTCGTCTGAAATGTCTGAGGTAAAAAATGATTCTTGGCTCATAAGCTTATCCAGCTCCATCGCCACCTGATCATTAAACTTATTATGAATAAGGTCGTATGCAACTAACAATGCACTTGAAAATCCTACCTTATCCGTTCCCCCATGACTTTTGACACACACACCGTCTAAACCCAAAAACATGCCCCCATTATACATACGGGGATCAACCTTTTCTTTCGCCTTTTTAAGCGCGCCACTTGCCAATAATCCACCAAGCATTGCAATAGGTGATGACTTGAAAGCATCTTTAATGTAAATCCCCGAAAGCTTCGCAACACCTTCTGCCATTTTCAGGGCAATGTTACCTGTAAATCCATCTGTGACAACAACATCCGTTGTGCCCATAGGAATATCATTTCCCTCAACAAACCCATGATACTTACCTGCAAAGGTCACGCGCTCAAGCACGGCCGCAGCAGAGCGTAGCTCTTCATGCCCTTTGACATCTTCTGTGCCCACATTCAGCAAACCAACAGTTGGCTTTTTCTTACCGTGAACAACCTTGGAAAACACCGCGCCTAACAAGGCAAACTGTACCAATACTTCTGAATCACATGCAAGATTCGCCCCAAGGTCAAGCATCACAACCCGCCCATCACGGGTTGGCATCACACTCGCAATCGCTGGACGGCGAATATCTGGCAAACATTTAAGAACCATTTTTGCCATCGCCATCAAAGCACCAGTGTTCCCCGCAGACACGATACAATCTGCACGTCCCTCGGCCACCGCATTAATAGCCAAACGCATGGATGATCCACGCCCTTTGCGCAACGCAATGGAAGGCTTTTCATTATTACAAATAAACTTATCTGTATGGACAACTTCTGAGCTAGATTTCAACTCAGGGTATTGTGATAATACAGGACGAATTTTCGCTTCATCCCCAAAAAATAGAAAATAGCAATCTGGGTGAGCACGCAAAGCTTGCGCCGCTCCAGGAATAGTCATTTCAACTCCCTGATCTCCCCCCATC
>JAESUK010000047.1 GCA_016763095.1 Alphaproteobacteria bacterium | reverse complement strand
GCTCATGGTCGTCATAATCGCCATATCACACGATTGCTGCCCAACATCTAACCGCAGTCCTTTTTCAAGCTCTTCACTTTTAAATGAACTCAGAAGCACCTCTTTATTCGCCTCAATACGCTTAACCCGTTCGCTTCCTTTTGCCGCCAGTTCAAATTGAATAAGGATAGTAACAAGAAGAATATCGACCCTTTCTGTTGCTACATAGCGTAGAGCAAGGTCATTTGACACCAAATCCATCCCATCAACAGGGATCAGAATGGTTTTATATTCATCACAATCAGCGGTAACCTTATCTTCCGAGCAAACACGTGCAAAAAGCTCTGACGCTCTCGCATGCTTAAAATCAACTTCCAAAATACGATTATCAGCCATAACCCCTCCTCTATAGTAAAAGAATATGGAAATATATATTTATGACGGAAAGTTACGTGGCAATCAAGTATTATGTAATAAAACTACAGAGACTACATATGAACCGCTTTACCATACGCATCCAACACACTCTCATGCATCATTTCGGATAACGTAGGATGGGGGAATACGGTATGCATAAATTCTGCCTCAGTGGCTTCCAATGTTTTACCAATGACAAACCCTTGGATAAGCTCCGTGACTTCCGCGCCAATCATGTGTGCACCGAGAAGCTCTCCCGTTTTTTCATCAAAGATTGTTTTGACCAAGCCCTCAGGTTCACCAAGTGCAATCGCCTTACCATTCCCCATAAACGGGAAACGTCCGACTTTGATTTTATGTCCTTCCGCTTTGGCTTTCTCTTCGGTCAAACCAACAGAGGCAACATGCGGATGGCAATAGGTACGTCCCGGAATATTTTCAACTTTGAGAGGGTACACATCAGGCAACCCCACAATGTTCTCAACACAGATAATTCCCTCGTGAGAGGCTTTGTGCGCCAACCACGGCGGAGAAACAACATCACCGATAGCATACACATTAGGCTCACCAGTGCGCAAATATGGGTCAACAGAGATATGTCCGCGATCCACTTTGACCTTCGTTCCCTCTAAACCCAAATCTTCTGAGTTTCCAACAATACCCACCGCAGAAATCACACGGTCAAAATTATGCTTCTCAACCTTACCTCCAATTTCAATATGCGCCGTCACATCTGACTTATTCTTATCAATCTTTGAAACCTTCGCATTGGTAATGATTTTCATTCCCTGCTTTTCAAACGATTTTCGCGCCAGCACTGAAATTTCTTTGTCTTCAACAGGCATCACGCGATCCATCATCTCGACCACAGTGACCTCTGCACCCAATGTGTTAAAGAAGCTCGCGAACTCAATCCCAATCGCCCCAGACCCAACAACCAACAATCTCTTAGGCATTGTGTCAGGAACAAGAGCTTCCTTGTATGACCAAACAAACTTCCCATCAGGCTCAAGACCGGGAAGAATACGCGCTCGCGCGCCCGTTGCCAAAATGATATGTTTCGCCGTTAATGTGCCAAGGTCTTTACCATCTTTTTCAAGCTTAACTTGACCCTTTCCAGCTAAGCGACCATATGCATCAAAGACAGTGACCTTGTTCTTCTTTAGAAGATGTCCAATTCCACCGGAAAGTTGCTTAGACACACCGCGAGAACGTTCAACTATTTTCTTAAGATCAAACTCTATACCCTTGATCTTAATTCCGAATTCTTCTGCATTCTGTGCCAAATGAAAAATTTCAGCGGAACGGAGCAAAGCCTTCGTTGGGATACATCCCCAATTCAAACAAATACCGCCCAAATGGTTAGCTTCTACAACGGCCACCGTGAACCCAAGTTGTGCCGCGCGGATCGCCGCAACATACCCACCGGGTCCACCACCAATGATTACAAAATCAAAATTCTTATCTGACATATTTTCTCTTTTTCTTTGTATTGAAATTATACGAGCATACTGACTGGGTTCTCAATGAAACGCTTAAAATACTGTAAGTACTCAGCGCCAACTGCGCCATCAACAGCACGATGATCAACCGAAAGAGTGCAATTCATAAACGTTCCAATTTTAACGTCATTGCCGTCAACATATGGTTGTTTAGCCCCCGCACCAATCGCCAAAATACAGGCTTGTGGTGGGTTAATAATCGCATCAAATTCCTTCACACCAAACATACCCAAATTAGATACAGAGAACGTTCCACCTTGGAATTCTTCCGGCTTAAGCTTTCCTTCACGGGCACGGCCCGCCAAATCTTTAATTTCAGCAGATATTTCCTGAAGTCCCTTTGTCTCTGCCGCCTTAACAATAGGTGTAATCAAACCGTTTGGTGTAGCCACAGCAACCGAGATATCAGCATGCTTATATTGAAGCACCGCGTCATCAGTCCATGCCACATTTGCCGCAGGGTATACCTTCAACGCTTGCGCAACAGCTTTAATAACAAAATCATTCACGGATATCTTATACGCGCCTTTTGCCGCGTCATTGATCTCTTTTCGCGCCACCATTAATGCATCAATTTGGCACTCAACCGTAAGATAAAAATGAGGGACAGTTTGCTTTGATTCAACCAAACGGCTCGCCACAATTTTTTTAATGCCGTTATTTGGAATTTCTTCATATTCCATACCAAGCATATCCGCCAATGCCTTAGCATCTGGTCCTGACGATGCAGGCGCAGAAGATGCCTTGCTTGTCGTCACAGAAACACTACTACCTTTAAAGCCAAGTATATCAGCCTTAACAATACGTCCATTTGGACCTGTGCCAGAAACCTGTGCCAGATCAATATTCTTATCTTTCGCAATACGCTTCGCTAATGGCGTTGCAAAGATACGCGCACCAGAAACGGCAGGCTTCACGGACGCAAGTTCCTTCGCAACCTCTTTCGTAGATTTATCATCTTTCGGCGCATCCTCTACGATTTTAACAGCCTTAGGTACAGCATCAAGAGAAGTCATATCAATGGATGACACATCCTCACCCTCATCAAGCAATACAGCGATCACAGCATTCACCTTTACGCCTTCTGTTCCACCGGCAACCACGATTTTACCAAGTATGCCTTCGTCCACAGCTTCAACTTCCATGGTGGCTTTATCCGTTTCAATCTCAGCAATAACATCGCCAGCTTCGACCATATCCCCCTCTGATTTTAACCATTTAGCAAGCGTTCCCTCTTCCATCGTTGGACTTAACGCGGGCATTGTAATATTCACAGACATCTCTAGGCCTTCCTACAATTAATGTTGACATAAGTTTTTATATTCTCTATTCCTGATATGCAGGAGACGGAATAATGGAAGATAGAAATAAAAGATCTAACGCCAAAAAATGGGACCAAGACAAAACGTCTCGCAAAAAACATCGCCCGCCTCAAGACAGGCTCAAAGACATCTACCAAGATTTTCATAAAGCCGCGAGCACTGGTCGCAAAGACGACTTTGAAACAGCAGTAAAATCTGCGAGCGCATGCGACAATAAATACGACACCGACTACATTGGTGATCTGAGCAATTTGATTGGGTGTTCTTGCAAGTTTGTAAGACAAGGAAAAACTTTTACCAACTCCAACGGCCTTAAAGATGAAGCACGAGCAGCTTTTCACCATATGGCTGAAAAAATTGAGAACAGTATTGAAGGAACTATCCAACCACATGACGAACCTTCTCAACAATATCCTCAACCTGAGGAGACGCTAGAGTCTCAAGATTGGTTGCGTATGGCATCGGCACGTCAGCTGCACAAACTCGCCCAATAGGCGCATCAAGATAATCAAACGCATGCTCTTGAACCATGGCCGCAATTTCAGCCCCAATCCCTGCAAATGCCCAGCCCTCTTCAACTGACACAATGCGGTTTGTCTTCTTAACACTCTCAATAATCGTCCAACGGTCAATCGGACGAATAGTTCTAAGATTAATAACCTCAGCACTAATACCTTCCTCAGCTAGTTTTTCCGCCGCCTGAAGCGCCTTACCTACCATAATAGAGAACGTAACAATCGTGACATCCGTTCCTTCACGCTCAACTTTTGCACGGCCAATCGGAATAACAAACTCTTCATCCGTTGGAACGTCTGAACTTTCACCATACATAAGCTCATGCTCAAGAACAATAACAGGGTTAGGGTCACGAATAGCGGCCTTCAAAAGACCTTTCGCATCCGCACCTGACCATGGTGCAACAACTTTCAAACCAGGAACATGCGCATACCATGATGCAAAACACTGTGAATGCTGCGCACCAACTTTACCAGGCGCACCATTTTGCCCGCGAAATACGATAGGACACCCAAGCTTACCGCCTGCCATATACAATGTCTTCGCCGCAGAGTTAATAATCTGGTCAATGGCCTGCATAGAAAAATCCATACTCATAAATTCGATAATTGGACGAAGTCCCGACATCGCCGCTCCAATACCAAGCCCAGTGAAAGCATGCTCCGTAATAGGAGAGTCTATAATTCGCCTCTCACCAAACTCTTCAAGCATCCCTTGGGATACCTTATAAGCGCCGTTATATTCCGCAACTTCTTCACCAAGAAGGAATACGTTTTCATCCCTACGCATTTCTTCCGACATAGCATCACGAAGGGCTTCACGCCCTGTTCTTCTCTCCGTATTATGCATAAAGGAAGCTTCATCAAACACAGGAGGCTCGATAACCTTGCCTTGCGCATATAAAACATCTCTGTCTTTTACCTCTGCACCACTTGTTTGTTTAACACCATGTGTAGTAACTGCTATTTCTTCTGCAACAGGCGCATCCATAATAGCATTTTCATTCGCCGTACTTGCTTGCATACCGTCTATAGCATCCGCACCTTCACCGTCCTCAAGAAGAACAGCAATAGGAGAATTTACAGGAACGTTCTCTGTCCCTGCGGCAACAACAATCTTACCAAGAATGCCTTCATCAACGGCCTCAACTTCCAT
>JAESUK010000046.1 GCA_016763095.1 Alphaproteobacteria bacterium | reverse complement strand
GCAAGCGTGACCATTAAATCTCACCACAATGTTGGCGGATTACCTGATCACATGAAACTTAAATTGGTTGAGCCATTGCGCGAGCTGTTCAAAGACGAAGTCCGCAATCTTGGGCGCGCCCTCGGCATGCCTGAAGACTTTATTCGCCGTCATCCTTTCCCCGGTCCTGGTCTTGCGATCCGTATGCCGGGTGTGATCACGCGTGAGAAAATCGACATCCTAAGAAAAGCTGACACGATCTATCTTGAAGAGATTAAGTCTGCGGGTCTTTATGATGTGATCTGGCAAGCCTTTGCCGTCCTGCTTCCTGTGAAAACAGTGGGCGTGATGGGCGATTGCAGAACGTACGACCATGTATGTGCCCTCCGCGCCGTGACAAGTACAGACGGAATGACCGCTGACTATTATCACTTCGACCACGAGTTCCTAAGCCGTGTCTCAAACCGTATCATGAACGAAGTCCAAGGCATCAACCGCATGGTCTATGACATCACATCTAAGCCTCCAGGGACTATTGAGTGGGAGTAGAATTATAAAATGTATGTTTTTATAGACACTAATATATTTCTATCTTTTTATCACTTAACTAGTGAGGATTTAGAAGAGTTACAAAAACTTCTAAAGTTAGTAGAAGATCAAGAAATCACTCTATTATTACCTGAGCAAGTTATTGATGAAACTAAGAGAAACCGTGCTTCAAAAATTAATGATGGTTTTTCTAATTTTAAAAAAGATAAGTTCAATATTACATATCCAGCATACTGTAAAGATTATCCTGTGTATGCAGACCTAAGATCTACACAGAAAGCATTAGATAAATATCATTCTGAATTAGTTAAAAACATTCAAGAGGATATTGATAAAAAGGAACTCAAGGCGGATCTGTTGTTAGAAAACCTTTTTAAGGTAGCTAAAAAGATTAAGAGAAGTGATAAAATTGTCACTGCCGCAAAGCAAAGGGTTGATGTAGGAAATCCTCCAGGAAAAAAAGATTCTATTTGTGATGCAGTGAATAGGGAAAGTTTACTAAGTTTTGTACACAAAAGTATGCCCTTGAATTTGATCACAGAAGACTCTGATTACTACTCTCCACTAAATGCTAATAAATTTAATGAATTCTTAGAGGAAGAGTGGAAGCAAAAGAAAAATTCTAATATCAACTTTTTTAAAAAACTTTCTGATTTCTTTAAATTAAACTATCCAGATATTACTTTAAAAACGGAACTTGAAAAAGATAAGTTAATTTGTGATTTAACGGCTAGTGATAGCTTTTTTCAAACTCACACTTGTATTTCTAGCTTATCAAAATATGGTGGTTTTACATACAGGCAAGCCTGTGATTTGTTGAAAGCTTTCAACAATAATCAACAGATTAGTTTTATTGCCAGTGATCCAGACATATACGAGTTTTTTAAAAAAATAGATAACGAGTATTTTATAGGGTTTGAAGATGGATACGAAGAGTTTTCTGACTTGTTGAATGCGGATTCCATATCAGATGAAGACGAGATACCATTTTGATTTACTACTCCCTAAAGCATTACCCTTAATGCCAAATACGGTGCTAGGTTAAAGGCAATGATCAATATTTTAAAGCGTCCGAGATATTGAAAGTACATTTTCAAAACATCCTCTTCTTTTAAAGAAAACATCTTTGCATGCATGCGAGAAATAGGATGTTTCAGCATAACAATTAAAAGTGAACTTGCGATTAGAAATGCAATATTGATAACGGAGACCCATCCTAAAAAGCTTGTAAGCTGTTCTATGTCCATAACGTACTCCTTATGTTGCTTTTAGGTTTTTGTATTTCGGATATTATACCACGTTCTTTGCTCGTTCTATATCTCTGTATTTTTCTGATGAGAAGTCTTAATTATCTTTCATATGGAAAATAAATATGCTACAAATACTGCTTATGAAAAATGGTGGTGAAAGCGTATATTATGAGAGATATGTTCAAAAAAGTTGCTCAGGCACTCAAAGATAACTCTGTCATTATAGGTGTCTTATGTGAGGTGTTTTCACCTTCAACGCCCGCATACAAAAATGAAGAAAATAAGTCTGCAAAGCTGAATAAAAACACTGGAAACCGAGATAATACGCTACGTTAAGGTCTTTGCGATTTATTGTTGAAAAATCGAGAGCAAAAATCATTGACTAATTTGCCTATTTAAATGATTATGGGAATATGACTGCAAAACAAGCTCAAATTACAAGTGCAACGATCCGTCTGTTCTCTACAGAAGGGTTGGCCGTTCCAACCGCAAAAATTGCGAAAGAAGCGGGTGTGTCAAACGACACTATGTTCAATTATTTTGCGACGAAACAGGCATTATATAATGACCTTTACCTCTCGATTAAGGAGGATATGGCGGAACACATTTTGTGTCTTCTATCTCCAGACTTAACAGTACAGGAAACGCTTTGGGAAGCGTGGCGCGGTTATGCAACTTGGTCAAAAGAAAACCCTTTAAGACAACAAGCATATATGTTGTTAAAAACATCTCGTGTTTTAAGTGAAGAAACCATTGAAAAGACAGACGAACTTTTTCAATACTTCTATGATAAAATGGAAGAAGGGGTTGTGAATAAGGATTTGAAAAATATACCGACACATTACCTTTGTGAATTGACGGTTGCCCACCTTAATACATGTCTAAGATATTCAGAGGCACAGGAAATGAATGAAGTAAATTTCCACCACCAAATAAAAATGGGTTTTGATATCTTTTGGGATGGCATCAAAGCGTAATTCTCACCACCAGTTTGATAGATAATAGGTTGGCGCTATAAAATAGCGTTCATACTGTTACTTCGTCCTGAACTTCCCTCTATTACTTTTGGGTGAACTTGTAGATCAGATAATACGTTATCAGTTTCTGCGCCTGGTTTTACCGTCATTAAGGTTGCACCATTAAAGTCGACATCGACGGATCTTCCCGTTTGACGTGTTGCTTGTACGATCCGTTTTGCAGAAATATCAAGATCTCTTAAGGTTTCAAGTTGAAACGTTTTGTTAATTGAGTCTCTTCTCTGTGCCATGATGTTGTCCTTTGTCTGTTATCTACCAATTACATATTATAAATGAAATATGTTAAAAAAAGGTCAATTTAATGACCGTTTTTCAGGGTTACCTCCCAAAACAATAAAATTCTTGATTTGTCATAACTTATTGTTTATATAATGCCTTGCAATTAAATAATAAAATTTACAAGAGAGAGCAAAATGACACGTAATAGTTTTTCAGTAGCCACAGCCCAAAATTTTAAAGATGCATGTGTAGATTTAGATGTACATGGAGCCTTTACCGCTATCACGGGGGATTTTGAAAAAATGCTGATGTGCAACATCACTATAACCATTCTCCTTTCATCATAGAGACTCTTACAAATTTAGCGCATGACGTGGAAAACAATACATTCATTGAGGAGCTGTTAAATCGCGTTCAAATGGAATATCCCGATGGCGATGAACTACACTTGGCTGTACGTGATGGAGCTAATCAAGTGTTAAACAATCAAGACTTGGTGGCGTTCGCAGATGGGATGCTGGAAAATCTATCTCATGATCCTGACCTAGACGATGGAAATGATGAATTCTATATGGGTGACGGAAGTGATCTAAGAAATATAGATGACGAAGGTGATGACCAATATGATGGTTGCGGTGGCGCAATGGACACTCATGGATTTGTACGTCGTCCGTTTTAATTCCCGTCTTAATAATTAACCGTAATATTAAATGTATCGTTGTAGGCGCCATCTCCATAGGTGACGCCTCCAGTGGATCGGTTTCTTGCCCCGATAAAAAAAGTAGCTTCACCAATCGCACTTGTCGTTAAAATTGCGGGAAATGTCGTGAAATTATCCAAAGTAAAATTCCCACCAGCCCCCGTAAGGGAAACAGAGGCAGGAAATGTAACGCTGTAAGCGGTACTCACGGGCGCGCCTGTGATGTGATATTCTCCGCGTTGCGGGTCTTCAATCAAAAATGTATTGGCGTTAGTGGTAAATGTTCCATTTCCATTGACGGTAATCTCCGTCATATCGGTCAGATTTCTGATCGCAATTGTTCCGAATTTAAGAGGTTGAAACGTGGCAATCATTTGCGCATGCGCGAAACCACTTGAAGCAAGAAGCCCAATCCCAAAATATACAGAGCATATAAGGTGTTTAATCGTCATGCATATAGCCTAGCATTACCAATATATTTGTCTTTAGGGCGAATACCTATGCATTCATTTGATGTGATGTGAAGTGTTGAAACATGCCGAAGACAGCGGGAATATTTGACATACAGAGATTTTAAGGATAGAAAGTTTAGTATTCAAAAGGGGATATATAGATGGTTGCATTAGCACAAATTAAGCGTCACAAAACGCATGCCGTAAATGTTGGTGGAGTTTGGGTTGGCGGAGGAGCACCCGTCGTTGTGCAGTCCATGACAAACACAGATACAGCGGATATACAGGGAACATACCAACAGGTTAAAGAGCTCTTTCTTGCTGGCTCTGAAATTGTCCGTATCACAGTTGATAAACCCGAAGCGGCGAAGGCCGTTCCAGAAATTCGCAATTTACTTGAAAAAGATGGTCTTGATATCCCATTGGTCGGGTGTTTTCACTATAACGGTCATACCTTATTGTCTGACTACCCTGATTTATGCGAGGCGTTGGCTAAATACCGCATTAACCCAGGTAATGTTGGTTTTGGACAAAAGCGTGATAAGCAATTCGAAGTGATGATCGAAAAGGCAATCGAATATAATAAGGCCGTACGTATTGGTGTAAACTGGGGAAGCCTTGATCAAGCTCTTTCTACAAAACTAATGGACGAAAATTCTAAGTTGGCGCATCCACAGGATGCGGAATCTGTTATGCGTGAGGCTCTCGTTCAATCAACACTTATAAGTGCCAAGCAAGCCGAAGACATCGGTCTTGGAAAAGACAAAATCATCCTCTCCGCTAAAGTAAGTCGTATTCAGGGGTTGATTGCTGTCTATCGCGAGCTTGCAAAACGCTCTGACTATGCGCTTCATGTTGGCTTAACAGAGGCTGGTATGGGATCAAAAGGATTAATTGCTACAGCCATTGGTGAAGGGTTACTTCTTCATGAGGGAATAGGAGACACAATCCGTGCCTCTTTAACTCCGCGTGTAGGAGAGTCAAGAACACTTGAGGTCAAGGCTTGCCAAGAAATTCTGCAAGTTCTCGACATTCGTTCTTTCACGCCGATGGTAAGTGCTTGCCCAGGGTGTGGGCGTACAACGAGTACGGTTTTTCAAACATTAGCTGAGGATATCCAAAGCTACCTAAATAAG
>JAESUK010000045.1 GCA_016763095.1 Alphaproteobacteria bacterium | reverse complement strand
GTGGGATCAATGTTCTTGCTTGCCACGCGTGGCCTGAACCTTGGGATTGATTTTACAGGGGGAACGCTTATTGAGGTTCGTGTTGAAACCCAACCCGATATAGAAGCGCTTCGATCTGATCTTGCGTCTTTGGAACTTGGTGCTATTTCTATTCAAGAATTTGGGGATCCTAAGGATTTGTTGATCCGTATGGGGCAACAAAAGGGCGGTGAAGAAGTTCAAAAGCTTGCTATTACTGCTGTGAAAGACAAGTTGGCTGAAAATTTTGATGAGATTGACTATCGCCGTGTTGAATATGTTGGTCCACAAGTTGGTGGTGAGTTGAAAAAAGCGGGGCTTATGGCGTTCGGGTTCTCTATGATTGGGATATTGCTTTACGTTTGGTTTCGGTTTGAATGGCAGTTCGGGGTTGCCGCGATTATGGCGCTTCTTCATGACACCATCGGTGTTCTAGGCTTCTTTGCTTTGACGCAGGCCAGTTTTGATTTGGCAACCTTGGCGGCGGTTTTGTTGGTTGCTGGGTATTCTATCAATGACACGGTTGTTGTGTTTGACCGTATTCGTGAAAATCTTCGTAAGTATAAAAAGAAGCTGTTGCCTGATCTGTTTAACATGTCGGTTAACCAAATGCTTTCTCGTTCTATTATGACGTCTATTACAACGCTCTTGGCGCTTGTGGCGCTGTTTGTGTTCGGTGGAGAGGTTATCCGTGGATTTGTGGATGCACTTATCTTTGGTGTGGCTCTGGGGACGTATTCTTCAGTTTATGTGGCAGCACCTTTGTTGATGTTGTTTCGTTTACCTCGTGGAGAGATAAAAACAAAAACTGATAAAGAGACTTCGGAGACTTAATTCATCCCATGGATATTACGCCGCTCGTTGATCCGTCTCAAAAAATAATTCAAAGCTATCGCTCTGGAAAATTTAAAATTAGTGGTGATGTTTATGATTGTTCCGTATTGGTCGCGCCACACCATGCAACAGAGTGGGTACATGCGGATGAATTGTGCCTGAACGATTTCCAGCCCCTTATTGATGTTGCAGATTCTATTGATGTTGTTTTGCTTGGTACGGGCGAGAAAACAGTTTTTCTTGCGCCAGAGCTAAAGCAAGCTCTGCGTGAAAACGGATTACATGTTGAATCTATGGATACGGGGGCGGCGTGCAGAACGTATAACGTTCTTATGTCAGAAGCGCGACGGGTTGTCGCCGCGCTTCTTCCTGTAACCTAGCTTTAAGCCGCGTCGATAAGACGTGCTGTTGCATTTTCCCAGTTTGCAAGATTATCAAAGAATGCCTCCAAAAATTTAGGACGTGCATTGCGATAGTCTATGTAATAAGCATGTTCCCATACGTCACATACAAGAAGAGGTGTCTTGCCATCGGTGAGAGGGCAGTCAGCGTTCGCTGTTCCAAGGATTTCAAGCTTGCCTGATGCGTTATCAAGTACGAGCCATACCCAACCTGATCCAAACTGTCCCGCGCCTTTTGCGAGGAAGTCAGCACGGAAGGCATCATATCCGCCAAGGTCGCTGTCGATTCTGTCTGCAAGAGCACTTGGAAGGTCTTTTCCACCGCCATTTGGTGCCATGGACTGCCAAAATAGTGAGTGGTTGTAATGTTGACCGAGTTGGTTGAAGAGCTTACCTTCCGCCTTCATAAGCGCATCATCTAGTGATAGTCCTTCTAAGCCGCTTTTCGGGAGAAGGTCATTTGCTACATTAATGTAAGCTTGGTGATGTTTCTCATGGTGGTAGTCAAATGTCTCTGCGGACATGTGTGGTTCTAGCGCGTTTTTTGCGTATGGAAGTGCAGGAAGTGTAAAAGTCATGGTCAGCCCCTTAGCTTTTGTTTATAAATAAATTCTGACGCATAAATTAAACTCTTTTGATCGAATGACAATCATAAAATGCTTGATACCACTAATTTAGCCATGAAATCAGATTTTGAATATTGTAGATTACTCGTGAAAGACCACGATTATGACCGTTACCTTATGGGGTTGTGTGCGCCACGTAATGTTCAAAATGATATATGGGCGGTGTTGGCTTTTAATCATGAGATTGCAAAAACCAGAGAAATCGTGACGGATACAAAGCTAGGGCTTATTCGTTTGCAGTGGTGGCGCGATGAAATTGATAAAATTTATGATGGGTGTGATGTAAAACAAAACCAAGTTTTGCCATGTCTTTCTCAAGCTATTCAGAAGAACTCACTCAAAAAAGAGAATTTTGAGACGCTGCTTTATGCGCGTGAGTTTGATTTGGAAGATGTGGCACCTGAAAATTTAGAAGGGCTTGTGAGTTATGCCGATTATACAAACACACCGTTGTTGAGGCATATATTGGATATATCTGGTGCACGTATGAGTGAAGAGGCGATTAGACATTTGGCGATTGCTTATGGTTTGTCAGGGTTGTTGCTCGCTGTGCCTTATCATCGCGCGCAATCACGGTGTTTTTTGCCTTCTGATTTATTTACACAAGGAGATGAAATATCCGTTGTTAAATCTATTGCAGAGGAAGTGAATCGTAATCTTGATATTGCGGGAGCAGAGCAGATTCCACAGCCATTTAAAGCACTTTCTAAGTGTGTGCGTATAAATTTAAAGCATGTTCGGTCAGCAGGCTATGATCCCTCATGCGCTAAATATAAAAAACAAATTTATTTCAAATCGTTATTTGTTCTTCTTTAGTTTTTTTATTAAACAAAATGGATTCTTATTTTGTCCTATTATGCTGCCTTTTTCATATCATCAAGCCAAGTCGTAAGATCGTTTAAGGCGCGATCTGACATTGCTTTTTTACGCTCTTTTCCCTTAACGCGTTTGCCACGTTCGTTCCTAACATCCATTGTTGGAAAGAGGCCAAAGTTAATGTTCATTGGTTGGAAGGTCTTTGCATCTGCGCCACCCGTAATGTGGCTAAGAAGTGCTCCGAAAGCTGTCGTTTCTGGAGGAAGTCCAAACTCTATGCCGAGTACTTCGCTTGCCGCCATGCGTCCTGCCATAAGACCAACAGATGCGCTTTCAATATATCCTTCACACCCTGTAATCTGTCCTGCAAAGCGAA
This sequence comes from Alphaproteobacteria bacterium, assembly GCA_016763095.1. Classification (GTDB taxonomy): domain Bacteria; phylum Pseudomonadota; class Alphaproteobacteria; order Micavibrionales; family Micavibrionaceae; genus UBA1850. Next base: position 16,109 of record JAESUK010000045.1, on the reverse strand, counting down.
TGCGGGGCATGGATTTTAGTTGAAGCCTATTGTTTAATACCTTTGGTGAGTTAATGAAGGTATTTCTATGTAGGCCACCAAGGCGCGCAAATTCTGCATTTTCTAGCCCTGGTATGGTTTTAAGGACGCGGGCTTGTTCGCCATATTTCATTTTCGTTTGAAAGCCCACCATATTATAGAGTGTACCGAGGGCATTATCTTGTCGAAGCTGTACCACTGCATATGGTTTTTCTTCTGAATGTGGGTTTGTTAAGCCGACGGGCTTCATTGGTCCAAAGCGAAGTGTTTCTGGACCGCGTTCTGCCATAATTTCGATTGGCATACATCCTTCGAAATAAGGTGTGTCTTTTTCCCATTCTTTGAACTCTGTTTTTGGTGAGTTCACGAGATCGGAGATGAATGTCTGGTATTGTTCTTCGTTCATTGGGCAGTTGATATAGTCTGATCCTGTGCCTGCAGGTCCTGCTTTATCATAGCGGGATTGGAACCATGCTTTGTCAAAGTCTATGGAGTCCTTGTGAATGATTGGGGCGATGGCATCGAAAAAGGCAAGGGCATCTTCGCCTGTGGCTTCTTGAATGGCCTTTGCAAGAGGTTCTGATGTAAGTGGTCCTGTCGCAATGATTACGTTTTCCCATTCTTCAGGTGGAAGCCCGCTTACTTCACTGCGTTCAATTGTAATGTTTGGGTGGGATTCAAGGGATGCTGTTACGTTTTGTGAAAAAATATCACGGTCAACGGCAAGTGCGCCACCTGCTGGAACTGCTGCCTTATCACCTTCACGCATGATGAGTGACTGGCATCTTCGCATTTCTTCGTGAAGTAAACCCACGGCATTATATTCGGCATCATCAGAACGGAATGAGTTTGAGCAGACAAGCTCGGCTAAACCTTCTGTTTTATGGGCGTTTGTTTTTACGTCAGGGCGCATTTCATGAAGGATGATTTGTACACCCATTTCTGCTGCTTGCCACGCTGCTTCTGAGCCAGCTAGTCCGCCACCAATGATGTGTATTGTTTTCATGTTTCTATCCCTGTTAAGACTATAATTCTTATGTGGGATGGGTATAGCAGAAGTCTTTTTAGACTTCAAACAAATCTACAACTTCACTGGCAGGGTCAAAGCCTGCACAGGCAAGTGTTCCGCCGAATCCGCAACCGCCATCAATTGTGGCTGTTACGCCATTGATGTGAACGCCGTCATGGCTTGGGTCAAACCCGCGGATGATGCGTTTGAATGGGTCGTATGTTTGGTGAATGTTTTTAAAATTCTCTGATGCCCACCAAAAATTATCACCCTGTGCGTTTAAGGGCTTCTTAAGGTCAATGCCAGCATTTACAAACAGCATCGGGGCTTGCGTTGTTTCGTGTGTATAGGCGGCGCGTTTAAGCTGATTTGTGAAGATGTCATAACCGGCAATTGTGCGTAGAGTGTTTCTGACTTTTCCTGTCCAGCGACAAAGCCCCATTACACCTTCTTTTGATGCCATCAAACCGTCGTTTCTATCTATCCCTAAGCCTTCTAGTGTTTCTGCAAGACCGTTGTTGAGCATCCATTTATATATTTTTTCGGGGTGTTGTGCGAAAGGAAGCTCAAGCAGTTTTGAGAGTATCTCTTCTTGCTGACCTCGTAAATAAGTGATGTCGCTTGGAATAACTGCGGGGATTGAGAGGATAAGGCGACGAAATGTTATGATCTCATCAAGTGTTTCTTTTGGGCAAAACCCATATCCCGTATAGTTACCTGTATAGATTGTACGGTCACCAGGGGTGAATCTTTCAAGTAAATTATCATGTAAGTTTACGAGCTTATCTATGTCGGAGTGAACTGAACCGATGACCCAGCTATGATGCGGGGTTCCTAATGGGGAAAATAATTGATCGTTTTTTTGTATGTGCATGAATCCGATAAGGCGTAGGAGGGAGGAGATATTTCAAATCAATCTCATACATAAGTATACATGAAAAACAGATACATAAAAGAGCCTGTGGATAAAAAAGTGGATAATTAATTTATGGAATTTTTTATTATATATACATAAAATATTAATTCTTTTGGAATATTGTGGGGAGGATTATATAAGGTAAGTGAAATATGACGGACACAACTGAAAATTTTATTGATGCATCTCACTCGGGCATAAGGCTTGATTTGAACCTGTTTTGGTATGGAAAGAAAGTTGGAAGTTTTACGTTAAATGATGGTGACATCATCTGGGGTGGATTTTCGGATCCTCAGTATGAAAAGTTGTTTAAGTGTCGTGAAGAAGATGGTGCACCTCAGTTTCTCGTCAATTTACACCCTGATAATGCCGTGTTTGATCTTATTGGGCACGGAAAGCAAGATAAGTTTATTTCATCAGGTGTGCGTTTTTTAACAAATATTTCAATTTCACAAGAATCCTCAGATATTCTCGCTGTTAAGCGGGATGAGCTAGGTGGAAAGCTTGCTGATTTTACTCAGGATGCGGCTTTTGTTGGAAATTTGAACATGTTCACAAATATTAATTCTTTGGATGAAGATGATTTGGCGGAACAGGTTTCTAAGCATTGGAAGGACCGTTGTCTTTCACGGTTCTCTGGTGCAGAGATTAAGCTTCCAGCGAGTTTAACGGAAAATGGACAGCTTTATACGCCATCTGGTCGTGAGGCGTTTACGCATTTTATTAAGTTTCCCACACTTGGTGGTAAGGAAGGTTGGGGCGTTAATGAATGGACGTGTTTGGAGGTCTCTCGACGTATAGGGCTTCCCACGGCGGAAGCCTCCTTGTTAAAGTTTGATGAAAAGATGCCTCCAGCTCTTATTGTTGAACGTTTTGATATTCCTGAGCAAGGAAGTGGAGATAAAACACAGTATTTGTTGCAGGACTTTTGTACACTGGGTGGTCTTGATGTTGGCTTTAATGCTGATAGAGGGCAGGGAAAAGTTGCAGGTAGTATGGAGGAGTTAGGAAAAATAGTAAATTCTTTGTCTACCTCACCAACCAGAGATGCGGAGTTATTGCTTAAGAGAACGCTTTTGTCTTGGTGTGTTGGGGATGGGGATATGCATCGGAAAAATATTTCTATGTTGTTTGAATATAATCCAGAAACGCAAAAAATTGAGAATGCTTCTATGTCGCCTGTCTATGACGTTACATCTGAAATTTGGATAGACGAAAGATATGGAGATCAAGAGATGGCCGTTAAGCTTGTGGGAAAGACAAAGAAGTTAAAGGAAGCTTCTTTTGTAGCGCTTGCTAAGAATATGGGTATAGAAGAAGTACGAGCGAAGGAAATAATTAAAGATACGGTTGAGGCGGTTGCCCGTGAGGCGGTTGATATTGCGAAGAACCTTCCTTCTATTGTTGAGGACTGCCCTTCTGGTGTCTTTAACGTATATCGTATTGCAAGCTATGCGGTTAATACGGCAAACAGATTTGGATATGATGCACCTGAATGGACACGAATGGATGTCCCTAAAGGACAGCGGGGAAAGTCGTTGGCTAAAACTCTCGGTGAACAAAATTATAATGCAGAGATTCTCTATGCTGTTCCTGAGATAATGTAACACTTAGTTATCCAGGCATTAAAAAACCCGCTAGACAGCGGGTTTTTATTTGTTCTAATGTTGGAAGATTAAGCTGCTATAGCCTTGTCTTCTGTATTGTCGTTGTCGCTAAGGTCTTCGAGTGATGGTTTATAAACACCCATGACATCTTCAAGACGTTCGATTGCTTTATCTTCTGTGATCTTTTGCATAGCCGCTACTTCACGTGCCAAGCGTCCTAGCGCTGATTCATAAATTTGACGTTCACTGTATGATTGCTCAGTATCATCGTTGCTACGCTTAAGGTCGCGAAGAACTTCGGCAATTGCTACAGGGTCACCTGAATTGATTTTTGCTTCGTATTCTGCTGCACGACGGCTCCACATAATACGACGAACTTTTGATTTACCTTTAAGAGTCTCTAGTGCGTCGTCCATACGACCGTTAGAGCTGATTTTACGAAGGCCAGCGTCTTTAACTTTGAATACAGGAACTTTCAAGCGCATACGATCTTTATCAAAAGCGATTGAATATAATTCCATTTCCATGCCACCGATTTTTTGTGTTTCGATGCCATCGATTTGTCCTACACCATGTGCTGGGTATACTACATAGTCGCCTTTTTTAAACTTTACTGCATTATCGTTATGAGCCATTCTTATTTATCCTTTTGTTAATCGGTTAAATGATCACAAACGATGCTACCGGAACTATTTCTCTTGAAATTCCGTGTAACGCATACGCCATACTTTGGGGAAACCCTGTTTATGAATCGTCTACAATACGTTCGTGATGTAATAATGTATAGCAGCTTTTTATCGAAAATTCAACTTTTCTTAATGCTTTGTTTTTAATATAGCAATAACAATAGATTAGAATGGGCTTAAATAAGCGTCTTCTAATCCCCTTCGCCCGGTTTTGGCGAGAAAAATTCTTTAAATTTGTTTTTTTTGTCTTTGAACTCGGCTGCGGTAGGTAGCGGATCCTTCTTTATTGTGATGACAGGCCACTTTTCAGCGTAGTCTCTGTTCATCTCAAGATACTCTTCCGCACGAGGGTCTGAGTCAGGAATGATGGCCTCAATGGGGCATTCTGGTTCGCAAACACCACAATCAATACATTCGTCTGGATGAATGACGAGGGTGTTCTCACCTTCATAAAAGCAGTCTACTGGACAAACTTCTACGCAGTCGGTGTGCTTACACATAATACAAATATCGAGAACTACATAAGTCATTGCGTATTGAATAGCGTTTTTTATAGCAAAAGATCAAGTGCTCTTTTGTATTATTTTATAACAGCAGCTTCTTGTAGGTTTAGCGTTATATCGTTATCCCGAGCGAAGAGCGTTGCGCGAATACCAATTGGTAAAGGGGTAAGTTCTGTTCGATGGCTGAATGGTGCATGTGCAATAATGGGGATATCTAAGCCGTCAGTATGTTCTAGCAAAAGCTCATCTAGCGTGTGGGGAAATCCTTTGCTCCCTGTATTACCAATATTTGAAAACCCGCCGATCATTAGTCCTACTATGTCGCCAAGCTTTCCTAGTCGTCTTAGGTTGAGCAACATACGATCTATATTTCTTATCTCTTCGCCGTCATCTTCTAAAAATAAGATTTTATTTTTTAATGTTGAAATGTAAGGTGTTCCCAAAAGATAATTAAAGATACACATATTTCCACCGATAAGTTCTCCTTCGCATGACCCTTCGCGCAAGATGGTTGCGTTGGAAAAGCTATGTGCTGTTTTTTCTCCTGAGAGAAGGGCGGAGGTTTCTTTAAAGTATGTTTCTGCATGTGGTTTTGCATAACCTGCCGCACTTGGCCCATGAAATGTGACAATGCCACATTTACTATAGATGGCATTGATGAGTGCTGTGGTGTCGCTAAACCCCATAATGATTTTTGGTGATTTCTTGAGTTTGTTGAAATCAATGTAATCAAGAAGGTGTAGCGTTCTGTTTCCCCCTGTCGCAGAGAAAATTGCCTTTATATTTGGATTGTTCCAATATTCAAGAAAGGCGTCGGCACGTTCTTGATAATCTCCACCCCATTCGTGATGTCTGGAATAATTATTAGGATGAATCTCTATGTTATAGCCCTTGCTCTCCCAAAAGGATTTAGCTGTGTCTAAGTCTTCGGAGGGAATCCAACGCGCGGTGGCAACAATACCAATTGTATCGCCTTTGTTTAAAGATAATGGTTTTTGAACTGTCATGATGTTTTTAAATTCTATTTTTCTTTTTTGCAGATTGCTTTGAGCTGCTTCCATTCTTTTTTAGATAGAGGTTTTGTGTATTTATGATTTTTTGTTTCTTGTGCTTTGATCATTTGTTCAATGCGGGAAATACGTTCTTTTGTCGCTGGATGTGTCGACACCATTTCTAAGAACTGTGGCATGTTGCCTTCAAGTCCTTCTATCATTTTGAAGAATGAGATTAGTCCTCGAGGATCAATATCAGCATCAATGAGTGCTTTTACCGCAAACGCATCGGCTTCATATTCGTGATCTCTGCTATATGAGAGCATTTTATATGCTGAGAGCATCTCTGCTGATTTAGAGCTTCCAAACATTGTGGATATTGCGAGTGAGATACCAAGGTTGTTCACGATGCCGTTTATGGCGTGGCGATGTTCTATGTGGCCTATTTCATGCGCAAGAACACCGAAAAGCTCTTCTTGTGATTTTGCTTTTGTAAACAGTCCCTTTAAAATGACGATGTGTTTTCCTGGTAAGGCGAGGGCGTTCATCTCTTTTGTGTTATTCACATAGATGGTCAGACTTTTTTCAGGAACAAGGGCATTTTTAAGTATCTCTAATATTTTTGATGTGTCTTCACCTTGGCTAGATGCGCAGATATTAGCGAATTGAGATTCTAAGACATACTCTCCGATGTTATTCTCCCAAGATTCTGGTACGTTCTTTGCCAATGTATTTGTGAGCATTGGGTGTATTTCATATAGGGCTGTTACAATGGCAATTGATACGAGTGTCATGATGAGTAGCGATACTGGGTGAAATGATATCCAAGAGGCTTTGTTGCCCATGCGTGGTAGGCGTCGTGAAATTTCTTTCCAGTCCAGTATGTCTTCTATGATGAGGCGCTCATCTGTCTCCCCATATCCAAAGACACCTGCCGAGGTTGAAATGGCACGTGTAATAATATGGGTGTCTTGTATATTCCATCTTGTAAGCATCTTTTTTCCAACTTTCTGCTGGATCATGAGACTTTCAGATGTGACAAAGACAACAACATCGTGAGATATTGCTGTCTTTCCGTCAAAGTAGCGGGCTGTTACATTCATTTCTTAGGCGTCTTTTCTAAATAAGACCTGTATCAAGATCAAAGAGATCATCCAAGCCTTCTGCACTCCCTGGATTTTGTTTAGCTTCTTGAATAACTTTAGATGTATCAATATCTCCACCGATGATTAGATTTCGTACAAAGAATTGAAGGTTACGTTGCATGATTATCGGTGTGCCTAACCCAAGCGTGAATACGAAAATCAATAAGTTGATGAAAACATGCTTTAGAAGGTCTAAACCTGAAAACATTGATTTAAAGCGGAAGTTATCAAGTGATGTTCCTCTCATAAATTCTTTCTGTAGAGCTGCTTGGTACCAAATTCTTGAGAAAAACAGTGTGAAAGGTGCAAGTAAGATCGTAATAATGTTTATGCGTATGAGGTTTTTGGCATTTCCTGCAAATTTAAAGGGAATGTTTCCAAAAGACATTTCGTCAATTCTCTTTCCATAGAGGATTATATCGGACTCAGGTATTTTATATCCAAGTGTAATAACATTTAGGAAAGTTCGCATTAAGCCTGTTTTTCCATAGGCCCATGCAGAGCCTCTCATGATTCCACGAATACCAGACCAGCTTAAGCGGTTCACACGGTATCTAAGTGCAGAATAGACAGCCACGTGTATAATGTAAAAGACCAGTATATAGAAGAGTGGCATAATCATCATTTTCATGGATTCAGGAAGAAGAATAAAGGGAAGCATGACGACAAGATATATAGGAATTATTTTTAAGAAGCCTAAGAAAAGTTCTTTCCCCGTTCCAAGATATTCGAAACGTTCGCTGTTAAGCTCTAAATGGTTGGCAACATATTTACGAAGACGGGTTTTTCCCCAAAAACGGTATATTCCTAATGTGATCATGGTTAGAAAAAAGTTTCCGATCCATATTTTGTAAACGTCCGAAGTTTTTCCGAGGTAGCGTATCTTTGTTGCTTTAAGCTTTTTTTTCACAGGTGTCGTCATTATATTATATCCTTGTCAATTGATGTTGGGCGCTAGCCATCGTTCGTTATTGTGCTGATAAGTTCTTGATGCACGATTTCGGCTTTGTCATTGTCAATCTGGCATGTACCTGCTGCATGGTGTCCGCCGCCACCGTATTTAAGCATGAGTTCACCCACATCTGTTTTGCTTGAGCGGTTAAGAATAGATTTTCCAACAGCGAAGACTGTGTTTTGATTGTCTTTCCCCGGCATGATATGGCAAGAGATATTGCACTCTGGGAAGAGGGCATAAATCATAAAACGATTACCTGCCCAAATTGTTTTTTGTTTTCTTAAATCAAGAATAGCTAGGTTTCCATGAAGTTTGGTGTAGCTATCAATTTGACCAACATGTTTGATGTGTTGTTCTTTGTATAGCTCTACACGCTCCTTTACGTCGGGAAGTTCTAAAATTTCATCTATGTCTTGATGGGTACGGCAGTGATCCATTAAGTCCATCATGAGTTGATAGTTTGGAATTCTAAATGTTTTGAAACGTCCTAGTCCCGTTCTTGAATCCATAATAAAGCTAAGCAATTCCCATCCGTGAGGGTTAAGAATATCTTCTTTACTAAATTGTGCGGCATCCGCTTTGTCTACGCCCGCCATCATTCCGTATGAAATGTTTGGGAAAGCATCTTCCCCGCCAAAGTAATCATACACAACACGTGCTGCAGAAGGTGCATCAGGATCAATAATGTAGCTATCTTTTTTCTCTTTTACACGGCTGACTTCACTTGAGTGATGGTCAAAGGCCATATAAATACCTTCAACGTAAGGCACGTTTGTAGAAATATCATTTTCACCAACTTCGATCAGACCATCTTGCATGTCTTTTGGGTGGACGAATTTAATGTCATCAACGATGCCAAGTTCTTTGAAGAGAATTCCGCAAACCAGTCCATCCATGTCACTCCGTGTAATGAGGCGGTATTTTTTTCCAGGAACGGGCATGAATTTAGATTGTTGGGTCATTTGTGATGTCCTTAATTATTAGAGTTAGGCAGAGACGCACGGTTAAAAAAGATCCTTGCAGGGATATATAATAAAGGAATTTACGACCTGCGTTAAGATGTTTTTTTAGTGTTGGTTTGTTTGAACGTAAAAAAGAGATTTCCTATAAAATTTAGTAGCGTGTACACACCTGCCGCAAGGATTTGGGATGCAAACTCGAATAAGCCCAAAATATTTATGAAGAAGGTTAGGGCGCTAAGTTGAAGGATGTACGTCACAAAAAATACGCCGAGAAACTGCATGAACTGTTTCTTTGTTTCTTTTGATGTGTCCTTAAATGTTAGGGTTTTGTGAAGAACAAATCCCAAGATAACTCCAACAAGGTATCCAAAAATGTTGGCTGTTATGAAGTGGGTGTTAAAGACTTCAGAGAGTATGAAAATTATGATCAATGAAACAACCGTGTTTATGGCACCAACACCACAGAACTTAGAAAATTGTTTTATAATTTTGACTGATCTCATCATATTTTCTGACATACTGCGATGATGGATACACCAAAGGGAATGGGTGCTTTTACTTTGATTAAAAAATTCTCGGATGAAAATATTTTGCAAAGCAGTGTATTGAGGATGGATGACTTTGGAAGTTTTACATCGCCTGTTTCTGCTTTGCTCTTTGTAATGTTTTTGATTGCACGGATAAATGCAACAAGAGGAAATAGCCAGAAATTGTAATAAGAAATAAGTTTGACGTCATAGCCTGCTTCTTTCAGCAGAGAGTGAAACTGCTTCTTTGTGTAGCGACGTTTGTGGTGGTTCACTTCGTCATGCTTTGACCAGAGGAACTGAAAGGCAGGTACGGTAAACACTGCGTAGCCTGTGTCATTTAGTCGTGCATGGATGGCTTTCAAGCTCTCTAAATCTTCATCTACGTGCTCAATAACATCAAAAACGCCAATAAGGTCAAAATTACCTTTGAAGGGGATGTCATGAGGAAGGAATGCTGTTTCGATTGGGCAGTCTGATATTTTGTGTGCGTATTCTCTGGCAAAATCATGCGGTTCTGCGCCGTGTACGCTTCCAAATTTTTTGAGCATATTGAGATTGGCACCTGTTCCGCACCCAATTTCAAGAATTTTCGTATTTGTGGGATCGTTTAAGGGGAGTGTTGCGATTGTGCTTGATAGAATTTTACGGCGTCCCTCGTACCACCAATGTTTTTTCTGAATGTCAGCCATTTGTTGATAGTAGTAATTCTCCACTTACTTCTTCCCGCTCGTTTTATAGATTTGTCGAATGATATACAGTGGACGTTCTTTTGTTTGGATATATGTACGACCTATATACTCACCAATAACCCCGATGCAAATCAGTTGTAAAGAGCTAAAGAACGTAATGATTGTGGCCAAGGAGGTCCAACCAGAAATAGTGTCTTTAAATATATAGCTGTAGATTGCATACGATCCGAGGAGCATAGCAAGCAGAGCACCAAGCAGAGCAAAGACTAAGCTTATGCGTAGGGGGCGAATAGAGAAGCTGCTTATGGCATCAATTGAAAACTGCATGAGCTTGGTGAAGGAATACTTTGTAACACCTGCAAATCGTGCGTCGCGTTCATATAAGAAAGCTTCTTGTTCATAACCAATCCAAGAGATCATCCCGCGTATAAAGCGGTGTTGTTCAGGCATGGCCTGAAGTTGTTCATGAACACGCTTTGAAATTAGACGAAAATCACCAACATTTTCTGGTATTTTAATGTCAGAGAGATAAGAAAGTGTTTTGTAAAATGCCTTGGATGCGAAGAGCTTGAACCAAGTTTCCCCTTTTCTAACGGCACGTTTTCCGTAAACAACATCAATTCCAGCTCTTGCGCGCTCTAACATTGGGTGGAGCAACTCTGGCGGGTCTTGAAGGTCGGCATCAAGAATGAAAACGTGGTTACCTGTTGCTTGTGATAGGCCCGCACTTAGGGCAATTTGATGCCCATGGTTTCTGGATAGATCAACGATAACGAGTTTTTTGTCCTTTGCGGACATCTCTTTCATAATTGATAGCGTCTTATCATCAGAGCCATCATTTATGAGAATGATTTCGTAAGTTTTTACATCTGCTTTTTTACATGTGGCGAGCACGCGCTTGTAAAGCTCATGAAGACTTTCTTCTTCGTTGTAGCAGGGAATGATAACTGATAGATCCATAATGCAACTTCACTTTGTTTGTTTTCTTGTATAGAGATCATAGGTCATAAGGTGATCATAATCTAGTCCCGTTCCTTTGAAATAGTGCCTTCTATTAACTATTTCAGTGCCAACATATCCGTAGTTTTCCCACTCTTTCTTGAAGATTTCAAACTGAGAATAATGTTCTATGAAGTTGAAATCGATCATTTCTGCCTCATGATCGGTCATATCAATGCTGTACTGCGTATGAATAAGGGCAACAAAATCGGGTTTAAAGTTTTGAAAATCTTCTCCAACATAACGCCCAAATTTTTGGTTGATCTCTCGTGCTGTCTCAATAGGAATGCGTGTGGCGGAAAGCCCGCGGTTTGCGCGCTCAAGCGTACTTAACGTTGTTGGATAAAACCACTGTGCGGCAAAGCGAGAGGCAAACTCTGTGTCTGTATATAAGAAGCTTGAGAAGATGCCGTCGACGGCTTCATGAAATATGTAGGCAGAACATTCTCTATCTTCTGGGCAGTAGGTTTCAAACCATTGTGCGAAGGGAAGTTCTTTTATTTTATCTCTGTCTGGGAAGATAAAGTTTAGTGGGTAAAGTGCGATGACGGCTGCGATTACGGGAAGCAAGAGCCCCAGAAGGGCTGCGCGTTTTCCGTTGATGTACGGCGCAAGGGTGTGGAAGAGAAAAAGGGAAACGGTCAGCATAAACAGGCTTGCTGAGGGGATGACTTGGTAAAATAATCCTTTTGCTTGTGTAATGAAGGATATGAGCGAGAGGCATGTGAGGCTTCCGAAGAGATAAAGAAGCTCTCGTGAGTATTTAGGAGGCTTTCCTGACCATGCGAGCCCCATCATCACAAGTGTGAGCATGGAGAGGACGAGGGGGATGATTCTCAATATATTCATGTTGAGGACATTTGTGACGTAGATGGTAAAAATGTCAGGGAGTAGCTCGAATGTATATATTTTAAATATTGTGACGAGAGCAAATGCATATAATATTGTACCCAGACTCATAACGATGAAATCTAGATCTTTTATAGGTGCGAGCAAACTCTTCTTTTTATAGGCGCGATGAAGAAAGAGAATAGCTGGTACTAAACCAAAGTGAGGTTTGAGCAAAACAGAAATAATCCCCAGTGTTGCGACTGTAAATGTTAGGTATTTATTCAGTTTAACTCCAGATGTTATTAAGTAAATTAGGAGGCATAACGGTGTTAGCCCTAATGAGACAAGTTGCTCTCGTTCCCCATAATCATTCACTGTGATGAATAGTTGAGAGAGAAAATATGCGCCTATGATGAGGGCGTGTTCATAGGGTCTGTTTTGTGTTCTGTTTTTCAGAATTAGAGCTACGAGGCTTACAGAGAGTGTGAGATAAAACGATATATAGATGAAGCTTGCGGCATGAATATCGATATTGAAAATATCGCGTATCCAAATTGCTGGTGCATAGATGAGTGTGCTTAGCGGTGGGTTGACCTCATAGATGTCGACCCCAAATGTTCCCCCTTGAAGAAAGCGTTCTGCAAAGACGAGCAAAACGCCCATATTTTCATTTAAGGCCTGAGGGTAAGTATAAGAAAACCAAAAAGCGGTGATTGCAACAACAATAGCCCAAAAAGAGAAGAGAAACGTTCTGTCGCTAAGTTCTTTGGATATTGTCATTCACAATTAATCTAAGCTTCTTTTTTCTCAGCCTTTTTTGAGTCCGCTTTTTTTGCTTTCTTGCTTACTTTTTCGCGTACGAAAATAGGCTGCTGTTTCTTCTTCACAGTTTCTTCGTTTACAATAACTTCCGTTACATCGTCTTGGTCTGGAAGGTCATACATTGTGTCGAGAAGAAGGTTCTCAAGGATAGAACGTAGTCCACGAGCCCCTGTTTCACGGGCAATAGCATCAACAGCAATTGCTTTAAGTGCATCGTCTGTGAATGTAAGTTTCTTATTTTCAAGTGCGAAGAGTTTCTTATATTGTTTGCAAAGCGCGTTTTTAGGCTCTGTCAAAATCTGAATAAGTGCATCTTCATCCAAATCTTCAAGTGTTGCAACAACAGGAAGGCGACCAACAAACTCTGGTATTAAACCAAATTTCAATAGATCTTCTGTTTCTAGTGCTTGTAGAGCTTCTCCGACTTTCTTGTCTTCACCACTATCAACATTAGCACCAAAGCCAATTCCCGTTTTTGAGTTACGAGCAGATATAACTTTATCAATCCCAGCAAATGCTCCACCACAAACAAATAGAATGTTTGTGGTGTCAACTTGTAGAAACTCTTGTTGAGGATGTTTACGTCCGCCTTGTGGTGGAACGCTAGCAACAGTTCCTTCCATCATTTTAAGAAGGGCTTGTTGAACACCTTCACCAGATACATCACGTGTGATTGATGGGTTATCAGATTTTTTACTGATTTTATCAATCTCATCAATATATACGATTCCGCGTTGTGCTTTATCTACGTTGTAGTCACAGCTTTGGAGTAATTTAAGAATGATGTTTTCAACATCTTCACCAACATAACCTGCTTCGGTCAATGTTGTTGCGTCCGCCATTGTAAACGGAACATCAAGAACACGTGCAAGTGTTTGTGCGAGGAGCGTTTTACCACACCCTGTTGGTCCAAGAATCAAGATGTTTGATTTTTGAAGCTCAATATCAGAACCCTTTTGACCATGTTCAAGACGTTTATAGTGATTGTGCACGGCAACTGCGAGAACACGCTTGGCTTGGTTTTGTCCAATAACATACTCATCAAGATGTGCTTTAATCTCGCTTGGTGTTGGTACTTTATCGCCAGAGCTTACAAGATTGCTCTTGTCTTCTTCTTGGATGATGTCCATGCAAAGTTCCACACACTCATTACAAATGAATACGTTAGGACCTGCGATAAGCTTGCGCACTTCGTGCTGACTTTTTCCGCAAAAAGAGCAGTAGAGGGTGTTTTTGCTATCTGAATTTTCTGATTTACTCATAGGACGATTTGCCTTTTGAAGGTGTTGTTTTGAACAGTTATTACGTTGAGACCACTTTGCCAGTCAGCGCGAGGGCTTTCAAGGCTTTTTTCAGTCTTATTGATGTTTTGTCTAAAACAGTCTATCAACGCTGTCAATGTGCTTAGGGAAAAGGTTTTAATTCATATGCAAGAAATTATGAGCCTAGAGGAAGTGGCGGAAAACTTTTCTTTCTTCGAGAATTGGGAGGAAAAGTATTCTTATCTTATTGATTTAGGTAAGAAAGTTGAGCCTTTGAATGATGTCTATAAAGTAGATGCTTATAAGGTTGATGGCTGTACATCCAATGTTTGGCTTGTTCCAGATTCTTCTGGTGAGTGCATTGTTTTCCAAGCTGATAGTGATGCGCTTATTGTTCGTGGACTTATTATGATTCTTTTCTGTGCTTATTATAATAAGACGAAGGAAGAGGTGTCTAAGATTGATATTGAAGCGTTTTTCTCACGTATTGGTATGAATCAACATCTCAGCCCGAATAGACGTAATGGATTCTTTGCCATGGTTGAAAAGATTAAGGCGCTGTAATTTCTGCGGGTGTTCTATGAAACGATTGTAAAATAGATACGAGCAATTTATCCGCATCTGGATATTCAGGTCCTGTTACTTCGGCTTCCAATGTAAAAATTGACGTGTCTGCTACCCATAATTGATAAATGTAGATGCCTTGGTTTGGTGTCGTGGCGCGTTGCCCTGAAAGTGAGCCGATTCTTAAGCGTTCCTCTGGTCTCGCCGTGCTACTTTTTGCTGTGAGCTTAATGTTCTTATCTTGAATAATGGCTTCAAGCTCTTGCTCAATGCTGGTCTCGTTGATGAAAATCCGAATGTCTTTGTTGATCTGTTTACAATTTGCGGTTACTCGTACGGATTTATCAATATCGTATATTTTAAGGAAAGATATAGATGTGGCCTGCAGATCGGGTGTGTCTGGGGATGTAATATCAGTGATTGTTGGTTCGCTTGGAAATTTTATTTCAAAGCCACAGAATTTTTCACTATATGTATGCGATAACTTTGGTAACGCGTACGATTGAACGCCTAATGGAGTGTCTTTTTCTGATGAGGTATCCTTTTGCTGTGCATAAGCTGGGATGCACACACATAATAGAAAGGAAACGAGTCCAATCTTTTTAAGATATTGTCCAGTCATTAGGATCTGCTTCCGTTTGTGTTTTTAAGTCTAAGTTTTTAACTTCATGTGCCTTACCATCCTCGAAAGGCGGAATCCATACATATGGAATGTTCTTTTTTTCAGCGTAAGAAAACTGCTTCCCAATTTTTTGTGGTGCGTGATACATCTCGACCTTGAACCCACGATTACGAAGTGTGCGTGCTGTGTCGGAGGCAAGGGCGCGTTGTTCTTCACTTGGAAGTACCATTAAAATGTCTGCAGGGGACTTCTTGCCAGCTTTGATGTGGTTGTAGTTTTTAAGAACATCAAATAGACGTGTGAAGCCGATAGATATTCCAACACCAGGTAATTTTTTGTTTATGTAGTTACTGGCAAGGTCGTCATAGCGTCCACCAGAGCAAACTGACCCTGTAAACTCCATGACATCAAGAAGTCTTGTTTCGTAAACTGTGCCTGTGTAGTAATCTAGACCACGTACGATGGAAAGGTCAGCAACAACAGCGTGATCAGGAAGGTGCGTAAGGTTGTCTAACACGAACGAGAGTTCTTCTAGACCTTCTTTCATTTCGTCATTTAATGCTTTGATTGTTGAAACTTCTTTGCTTTGTACAAGCGTTAAAATTTCTTGAATTTTGTTGCTTGGAATATTCAAATCCTTTTTAAGAATTTTGAATATTTCTTCCGCACCAATTTTTTCTATTTTATCAATAATTCGCGTAACGCCAACGATATCTTCTATATCGAGATGGGTAAGCAATCCCATCAAAATCTTTCGATTTGAAATGCGGAGTTGTACACGTCCAATATCAAGAGCTTCGAGCGCTTCATAGCAAATGCTTGCAACCTCAGCATCAAAGGAAATTGGAAGGTTATCAACGTTAATTACATCAATGTCACATTGATAGAATTCACGCATACGCCCAACTTGAGGGCGTTCCCCACGCCAGACACGTTGCATTTGGTAGCGTTTAAACGGGAATGTTAATTCGTTGAAATGTTGTCCTACATAACGTGC
>JAESUK010000006.1 GCA_016763095.1 Alphaproteobacteria bacterium | reverse complement strand
GGATCGGTAACTAGAATCCACACGCTCCACCTCACCCGCAATTAAACCATACGACACTTCCGATACACCTGGGCATCCATACCCATCAATCGTAGACCCAAGAAAGCCCAAAGCACCCATCTGTTTCATAATTTCAGGATCAAAGATTCATGGCGATTCGCTTCAATGATACCGGGCAATAATTTCTCTTGGGCAAAATCATGCGCCGTTTTTTGAATCATCAACTCTTCTTCTGAAAGCTCAAGCTCAAGCAATAATGGGTCTTCCCAATTAAATTGTGGCCACTTTAAATTATCTTTTTGAGTCATAGCATCTTCCATCCGATATAAAGTTATGGTTTGATCATACTACTATGTCAGAAAATATTATCAAAGGTCGTCACGTTATTTTTGAATTCCATACAATGGGGACTTATACAAAAGTCACCGCTATGGACACAAAATCATTGGTTGAAATCTCAATCCAAGGTCCATCAAACACCCCCGAAAGTATTTTAAAGAACAACGCACTCCGACGATTGAAGTATGTTCTTGAAAAGAAGGGCATTATAGCAAGCGAATAAATGCCATAAAGTAAATATAGATAGCGATATTGCAAAGAAAACATTGAAATCATATAATAAATCCTTATAGTTCTGGAAAATTACGCCGACTTAATCAGAAAGAGACTTTAATGGCTAAAGAAGATTTAATGGAATTCAAGGGTGTCGTCAGCGAAATCCTACCAAATGCAATGTTCCGCGTAACACTCGAGAACGAACATGTTATCCTGTGTCACACTGCTGGAAAAATGCGTAAAAACCGTATCCGCGTTCTACAAGGTGATACTGTTGTTGTTGAAATGACTCCTTACGACCTAACAAAAGGTCGTATTATTTTCCGTGAAAAATAACACATCACACGCGCCACTTATACTTGCTTCGGCATCACCAAGACGCTTAGAGCTTCTGGCGCGCATAGGAGTCATTCCCACCCATACCATCCCTGCAGACATAGATGAAAGCGAAACTTCAAAAGAGCTTCCCAGAGGTGTCGCCCTGCGCTTAGCTCAAGAAAAAGCGCAAAAAATATACGAAGATCATAAAGATAAAAATACTTTTATCCTTGCTGCCGATACAGTTGTCGCATGTGGTCGTCGTACACTGCCTAAAGGCGAAACAGAAGAAGACGCACACTACTGTTTAAAGCTTATCAGCGGACGATCACACCGAATTTACGGTGGTCTTTGTATCATTACTCCAGGCGGTAAAATCATAACCAAATGCATTGAAACACGCGTAAAATTCAAACATCTTTCAAAACAAGAGATTGACCAATACGTGGAAAGTGGTGAATGGGAAGGTAAAGCTGGCGCTTATGGTATACAAGGTCGTGCCGAAGCATTTGTAAAATCGATCCATGGATCGCATTCAAACATTGTCGGTCTTTCACTCTATGATACAATAAACATCCTGAACGGTTTGGACTTCTTCAAACCCGCATAAAACGACAAGAAAGTAACATTGTGGACATCCTCATCGAAGAACTAGACGGTAGCGTATGGGTTGCAGCCCTAGAAAAGAACAAACTCCAAGCCTTAGAAATTGATCCAGAGACAGAAGAGATTCGCGCAGGATCAATATACTGGGCGCGTGTTATCCGCGTTGATGGAACACTGGATGCCGCATTTCTCTCCCTTGATGGAGATAATATTGGGTTACTAAATAGCGGTGATCTCCGTATAGAGAAAAAAGGGAAACTCTTAAAAGGTGGCGATGAGCCAATCACTAAACTTCTATCTGCGGGGGATATGCTTCTCGTGCAAGCCAAAGAAGGTAAAATTGATAGTTCTACAGACGATGTAGAGCAAAAATCACCACGCGTAAGTATGAACATCACCCTCCCTGGGCGCTACCTAATTCACACGCCATTGGAAGAAGAGAGCCGTATCTCTCAACGCATTCGCGACAAAGATATACGCAAAAACCTCACAAACATGCAAAAAGATATGAAGGAACATAAATCATGCATCCTTCGTGCGTCTGCGGCGCACACACAAACAGAAATGCTCGTACGTGAACATAAAATCTTAAGCGAAATGTGGGAACAGCTTAACGAGCACATAAAAGATAATGCAAGCAAAGAACCTCAACTCATCATGCTTGGTCCTGATGCAATACAACGCACATTAAGCGACCTTGCTGGGAATCAAATCAAGCGCATTGAAGTCATTGTCATGGAGCATTACCAAGATACCGAATCATGGTGTGAGCTATTTGCGCCTGATCTGATGACAAAAATATCACCCGTTGAATTGGAAAACCCTTACGACAATCTCGCATTGTTTGAGCACAGAGATATTCTGGATCAAATTGATGCACTATTTCAACCTTACACCCTCTTAGAAGGTGGCTCTAGCGTCATCATACAAGAAACCGCCGCGCTCCTCGCTGTTGATATTAATCGTGGCGCAGACACCGACAGTAACCTCAATATAAACCGTAAAGCAGGAATCGAAATTGCACGACAAATTCGACTACAAAATATGGGTGGAATTATTATTATCGACGCGCTTAAAATGAAATCAGAAAAACAAAAGAGAGATTTCTTGAAAAGCTTAGATGATGCCTTTCAAAAAGACCCATGCACCGTACAAATCCATGGGCTAACAAAATTGGGACTTGTCGAAGTCACGCGCTCACGGCGATCTCCGACACTAAAAGACAGATGTGAAAACAGTTAGTTAGTCATCTTCTAACTTAAGGTCAGATTTAACCTCTGACTCGTCTTCTTTTTTCTTCTTAGACGGAGCCTTCTTCTTTTTCGTAGCTTTGAAAAGCTTCTTATCCGCATTCGTCGGACGCAAGACATCACATTCAGCCATCAACTTCATCACCATTTTTTCAAGGACGACAGGGTCATCCATAGGATCAGCTGTTTCCAAACGATAATATGCTTCCTTGTCATCAAAGATAAAAATAGTTTCTTTACCCTTTAAATTCATGAGACGTTGAAGCGATTTATAACGATCTTCATTCATAAAGCTCGTCATTACTTCATCGTCTTGCGTATGGAAAACAATACTGCCATTCCATCCCTTAAAGTCAGGCTTATGAACCTCTTCAACCTTAAGGCTTTCAACAAACTCTCGTCGTCCGCGTGTGGCAACAGCACCCCCAGTAGGAAATCCCTCTAAAAAGGCGAGCACAATTACAGTACGATACTGACGACGACCTGATTCTGGCATCATTTGCTCTTCAGAATATAATGTAATGTGAAAGTTTTTATAATTTCCCTCAACGACAGGGGAAACAAGAAGTGCTTGCTCTTGAAAATTCAAATTCAACGATTGTGAGAACTTTTTCCATCCACGCTTTTGCTTAAACAAAATCTCCATCGACCAGAAGAAAACCCCCAGCACAAAAACAGCCAACACAACCCATACAAAAATCCAGATATTCATGGACCGTTCCTTTCTATCTAAACGCCACTCACACAAGTATAACAAAAAAAGAAAAGCCCAACAACAACACGCTGGGATTTCTCAAAAATTAAAAATAACTAAGCAATGTTTTACTTATGGTCCATTTAGCGATCTCTACGATTAGCGCGAGTTTCTTTTCTATTCTGAACACGGTCCTGATGGGCGTCTTTCTTGTCTTGAGCACGCTCTTTACGGTTATCTACGCGCTCTTGATGCTTTTCCTTTTTATCTTCAATGAAATTCTGTCTTTTCTCTTTACGGTCTTCAACACGTTCGTGATGTGCTTCTTTTTTGTCTTCTATACGTTCTTTGCGATCCTCCACACGTTCTTGATGCGCTTCTTTTTTATCTTCAATGCGCTCTTTACGATCCTCCACACGATCCATGTGCTTCTCTTTTTTATCTTCAAGACGTTCTTTGCGATTTTCTACGCGATCTTGATGTTCCTCTTTTTTAGCTTCAACACGC
>JAESUK010000005.1 GCA_016763095.1 Alphaproteobacteria bacterium | reverse complement strand
TTTCTTGAGCGTAGTGAGGGGAATATTTCCCAGACGGCAAGAGAACTAGAAATGCCCCGTAGAACGTTACGGGACAAAATAAGAAAGTACGATTTATAGTAATTCATCTTAACCTTCTGACAGCGTTACTGCGTCATTCACCTAGTTTTACTAGGCTTCATGCCTTGTGCCTTGTCAGAAAGTAAATCTAAATCACTCTATAATATGTAAGGGCGTTTAGGCGGCAGCTTCGAAAGGCACACCTTTTTCAGATAAGAACTCTTGAAGTTCGCCAGTTTCATACATTTCACGAATGATGTCACATCCGCCTAGAAACTCACCTTTTACGTAGAGTTGTGGAATTGTTGGCCAGTTTGCAAAGTCTTTAATTCCTTGGCGAATATCTGCATCTTCAAGAACGTTAAAGTCTTGGAACGGAACACCTAATTGAGATAAAACTTGGACAGTCGCAGCAGAGAATCCACACATTGGAAAAGCGGCCGTACCTTTCATATATAAAACAACGTCGTTTTCTGTGATGTGTTTTTTGATACGTTCTTCAATGATGTTTTCCATGATATGTGTCCTTACTCAGTGATAATATTGGGGTAGAGTACCTGATTTAATTCATTTTTTCTATAAACAATTTAGTTCGGTGTCTTTAATCTAGTGTTGTTGTGTGAAGTTGGAGTGCGTGAAGCTCTCCGCCCATCTTTCCTTGGAGCGCGGCATAAACCATTTGATGTTGGCGTACACGAGGCATTCCAGCAAAGCTTTTTGATGCAACATAGGCAGCATAATGGTCGCCATCTCCCCGTAAATCTTCGATTTTAATTTCAGCATCGGGAATAGCTTTTTGAATCATTTCGACAATTGTCGCTGCTTCCATTGTCATTAAGATTCTCCTGTCATGTAGTTTTCAAGCCACTCTTCATTCAGTGTGATCAGATTGGCAATTGTTTCTTCTTGTCCGTTCACATTAAGTGTTCCTGCGTTGGTGCAACCAATTTCTTGGCATTGGATATTGTTTTGTGTGCAGAGTTCTTGGAATGATGTGGTGTCGTTTGTTGTCACCACGTAGCGTGCTTGATCTTCTGCAAAGTAGAGTGTCTCATCGCCTTGTGTAGAGAGCGTTGCCCCAAATTTTCCAGAGGCCATGCCCATTTCAGCAACAGCGACAAGCAACCCGCCATCGCTTATATCGTGACAAGCAGTAAGGAGTTCTTTGTCAATTACCATTCTGATAAACGCTCCGTTTTGTTTTTCTTTTGCAAGATCTACATGAGGTGCGTCACCTGCTTCGGTATTATGAACTTCACGAAGATAGATGGATTGACCAAGATCGCTTCCATTTGTACCAATTAAGAAGATTGTTTCCCCTTTAGATTTAAACGCCATGCCCATTGATTTGGCTTCATCCTTGATAAGTCCGACTCCACCAATCACTGGTGTTGGAAGAATGGCTTCTCCGCTTGTCTCGTTATAAAGTGATACGTTTCCAGACACGACAGGGTAGTCGAGTTCTTTTGCTGCAGCACCGATGCCTTCGATACTCCCAACAAATTGTGCCATAATTTCTGGGCGTTCTGGATTTCCAAAGTTGAGGTTGTTTGTAATGGCAAGTGGGGTTGCGCCTGTTGCAGAAATATTACGATAGCTTTCCGCCACAGCTTGTTTACCGCCTTCGAATGGATTTGCGAAACAGTAACGTGGTGTACAATCGGTTGTGATTGCGAGAGCTTTCTTATGGTTAGGAATGCGTACAATGGCGGCATCTGCGGCCGTGCCTGTTAGCGTGCCAACAATTCCAGAGCTTGCCGTTGTCTCGCCCATAACAAGTGAGTCGTATTGTTCCCAAATCCAACGTTTTGATGCCATGTCAGGGCATGAAAGAATCGTTTTCAATGCGCCCATAAGACCATCATCAGGTAGAGGGTAGCCAGCATCACTTAATGGTGTTGGTTTCGGTGCGTCGCCTTGTGGACGATCATATATTGGTGATTCATCAACCAATGGAGGTACAGGAATATCACACCAACGCTCACCATACATGTTGAGCCTTAGATGTTTATCATCTGTTGTTCTGCCGATAACGGCAAAGTCGAGATCCCACTTGTCAAAAATGGCTTTTGCTTTTGCTTCTGAACCTGGTTTTAGGATCATAAGCATGCGTTCTTGTGATTCTGAGAGCATTAACTCATAAGGACTCATCAAAGTTTCACGTTGAGGGACATCATCAAGTTCAAGAATAACGCCAATGCCACCTTTGTCTGCAATTTCAACTGCAGAAGATGTTAGACCAGCTGCGCCCATGTCTTGGATAGAGACGATGTCGTCTTCTTGCATCAATTCTAAGCAGGCTTCAAGGAGAAGTTTTTCTGTGAATGGATCACCGACTTGAACCGTTGGACGGTTTCCTTCGATACCCTCTTCAAATTCAGCAGAGGCCATAGTTGCGCCGTGAATTCCGTCACGTCCAGTTTTTGCTCCTATATAAACAATTGGCATGTCAGGTTTTGCACCTGTTGCGTAATAAATTTTATCTTGTTCGGCAAGACCAACACACATTGCATTTACAAGGATGTTTCCGTTGTAGCTTTTGTGGAAGTCTGTTTCTCCGCCAACTGTTGGGACACCCATGCAGTTTCCGTAGCCAGCAATTCCTGCCACAACACCATCAACAAGATGGCGTGTTTTGGGGTGTGATGGATCGCCAAAACGCAAAGCGTTCATGTTCGCGATTGGACGTGCACCCATTGTGAATACGTCGCGCATAATTCCACCAACACCAGTTGTCGCACCTTGGTAAGGTTCTATATATGATGGATGATTATGAGATTCCATTTTAAAAACAGCTGCTTGTCCGTCTTCGATGTCAATTACACCCGCATTTTCACCTGGTCCTTGAATAACCCAAGGGGCTTCGGTTGGAAGTTTTTTCAGATGTAAACGTGAAGATTTGTAAGAGCAATGCTCAGACCACATCACAGAGAAAATACCAAGCTCTGTAAATGTTGGTTGTCGTCCTAAAATCTCAAGAACTTGATTATATTCTTTATCGTTCAGTCCAAATTCTGCACCAAGCTCGGCTGTTACTTCTGGCTCAGGTGGAAGGGGAGAGTTGTTTTGTTCTTGTGCTATATTTGTCATGCTAGTGTCTCGCAGATTCCTTTGAATAGGGCAATTCCAGAAAGGTTGTTATGATGCTCAAGTGTTACATTTTCAGGGTGCGGCATCATACCAAGAATTGTTTTTCTCTTGTTATAGATACCCGCAATGTTTTCTGTTGAGCCGTAGGGATTTTCTTTTGTTATATCACCGTTTACATCGCAATAGCGGAACGCGATTTGATCGTGCTCTTTAAGCTCCGTCAAAATATTGTCATT
>JAESUK010000044.1 GCA_016763095.1 Alphaproteobacteria bacterium | reverse complement strand
TTCCAGCAAGGCACAGTATATAAAGCGCACCGTCGTGTTGTGGATTGGTTTGTTCCCTCTATGTTGCATCGTAAGAATGCGGAGGGGGTTGTAGAGGCTTATCTTGATGTATGGGATAATCTTGAGGCACGCCTTCCAAGGCCTGATCTAGGGTTTGTGCATGTTGATTTTCATCCTGCGAATTTTATGATGTTGCCTGATCGGAGTGGTGTAAAGCAATGCGGTATCTTGGATTTTCAAGATGGGTGTGTTGGTCCGATTGCCTATGACTACACGAACCTATTGAAGGATATACGTTGTGATGTTCCTGATGAAATTGTGACGCGTGTTTTACAAGGTGCCACGGTTGAGATGAATGCGGAGCAAAAAGAGAGTTTTGAGGTTTGGTATAAGTTTTTGTGTGTTCAGTTCCATCTTCGCATTGCAGGGCAAGTGATTAAACTGTCTCTTGATGGGGGACGGGATGATTTGCTTAAGTTTCTTCCACGTGTTGTGGGTTATCTACAAGAAGAACTGCAAGATGATTTGTTTTCCGAGCTTCGTTTATTTTTTATAAATTTAGGGCTTGATTGGGATATGGAAAAACTTATGATTGAGCCTGAATTTATTGCCTCTAACGCTTTTTAAGGAGTTACTTTATGTCTCAAATAATACTGGCTAATCGTGTTCTAAACATTAAACCATCCCCAACGCTTGCTGTTGCTGCAAAAGCAAAAGCGCTCAAGGCAGAGGGCAAGGATATTATCGGGATGGGTGTTGGTGAGCCTGATTTTGATACACCTGATTTTATTAAGGATGCGGCGAAGGCGGCGATTGATGCAGGGGATACGAAATACACACCTGTGCCTGGAACTGTGGCACTTAAGAATGCGGTTATTGCAAAGTTTAAGCGCGATAATGATTTAGATTATAGTGCAGATCAAGTGATTGTTGGAACAGGCGGTAAGCAAGTTTTATATAACGCGTTGATGGCAACGGTTAATGTCGGTGATGAAGTGATTATTCCTGCGCCGTACTGGGTATCATATCCTGATATGGTTTTGTTGGCAGAAGGTACGCCTGTTATTGTTGAATGCCCACAAGATAAAGGGTTTAAGCTTCAAGCCTCTGATTTGGAAGCAGCGATTACGGATAAGACAAAATGGATTATTTTAAACTCTCCTAGTAATCCAACGGGTGCGGCTTATACGCGCGCAGAATTGAAAGAACTTACAGACGTTCTTTTGAAATATCCGCATGTCCTGATCCTTGTTGATGATATGTACGAGCACCTTGTTTATGATGGCTTTGATTTTGCAACGCCTGCGCAAATTGAACCAAAATTATTTGACCGTATTTTGACGGTGAACGGCGTTTCAAAGGCATATTCCATGACAGGATGGCGTATTGGGTATGCGGGTGGTCCAGTTGCTTTAATTAAAGCGATGGGGAATATTCAAAGCCAAAGCACATCCAATCCAAGTTCTATTTCTCAGGCAGCTGCGGTTGAAGCATTGAACGGAGATCAATCCTTTATGGCCGATTGGATTTCTCAATTCACTGAGCGTCGTAACCTTCTTGTGTCATTGTTGAATGATATTGATGGGCTTACATGTTTGATGCCAGAGGGCGCGTTTTATGTGTATCCAAGTTGCCAAGGTTTAATGGGTAAGGTTACATCAGGTGGAAAAACTTTAGAAACGGATGAAGATGTTGTGACATATTTGCTTGAAGCGTCAGGTATCGCGTGCGTGCATGGCGCGGCGTTTGGTTTGTCTCCACATTTCCGCCTTTCTTATGCTGTGTCTATCGATACGATTAAAGATGCTTGTTCGAGAATTCAGGAAGCAGTTCGTCTTCTTCAAGAGGCAGCAGAGGCGGCGTAGTTTTTTGTTGTTCATGACTCTCATTTTTATCAAGTGAGAAAGGCAGAAGGTTGGCAACACTTCCGAGCCAGCCCTGATTATGGACTTCATGCGCGTAGGCGTTCTCGACTAAGAAGTCGACAACGGGTAATATAACTCTGTCTTTGTTCTTATGTAGATATTCGTTCATACCATCTATCATATTTTGTATTTCACGTGGCGTGGTATCAAGGATGTCATCATTGAATGGTGCGCTCTTCATGTCTTCTGGAGAAAATTTGAGGACATGATGATTTTCGACCCCGAGCATCATTGAATGTAATTTTTGGGCGTTGAGCTGTGTTTGAATTGTGTGGTTGTTTGTTAGGTCTTGATCCGCAATCATCTTGAGCCAACCTTTTCCATTATGATGATGCGCCAAAATGGGGTGGTTCCCTAAGAATGTATCAAATTGAACCAAGCCCATTCCAAACCCATTCTTTAAGCTGTTTTGAAGGGCCATGAGTTGCACTGTTCCCGTATCAACTTGTGCTTGATCTGTATGGCTTGTACCTGTTTCTAGAATGTGGTGAGCCTGAAATGCTGTGGGCATGGCGGTTGCCGCTAATATAGCATCGCTTACCGACACGTTGAGTGTTGGGTTATGTTTCGCAAGCTCTGTGCCAGGTTTGATCTGTGCTGGGTCAACAAAATAGAAGTCGTAAGGTTCTCTACAGTCTGGACCTGTCTTTTGCGATGTTAAGAAAAGAGGGTTGGGTGCATCAGATAATGTTACAGATTCGAACCATTTCTGAATAACGTTTTCCATGTACTCTCGATTATATAAGCTCGCGACACTTTCTTTTGTTGAATATTTTTTGCATTCCATACCTGAGCGAAGGAACTGATATGCGAGGGCGCTTGGTCCAGAGTTGATCCCATAGTCTAATAATTTGTCTGATACTTTGTCTATGTGGGCTACTTTTATAAACGTTTCTCTGAATATATTTTGGATATCTACTAAGGCTTGTTTTCCGTGGAACCAAGGGTCATGAGGCATGAAGTGGGGAAGTTCTTTTATAAATCTTCGAGAGAGATGTCTCATGGACATTAACTCGAATGATGCTGTTGAAGCGGCAATAGACCCAACGGAACTTCCTATGAATCCTCCTTGGAAGAGTTCTGCAAGTTTACGCCCTGATTCTTCTTCTATAGCTTGTGCGAATCGGATGGATAAATAGCCATAACGTCCCCCGCCAGTAAAGTATCCTACGGCGTTTACAGGGTCTCTGGATGGAGATGTTCTCATAAGCATTACATAATATACTAGCAAAGTAGGTGCCAAAATACTATGAAAAATGAAAACTGTTCACATTCTCAAATAATTATCTCTTTTTAAACAATGATTTCTTACGTGTTTTTACGTGGTGTTTCACAAGTATTTTACAAAGCTCTTCGAGTTGATCTTCATGCTCCTCAAGTAATTCAGCCGTGAATTTCTTCATGCGTCTTATGTTGTCTGGGCTTGCATCATCAATGTCTTGTTCGGGTAAATCGTGGTTTTTGGTTGTTGGTACAAGAGACTTATTAAAGATAAACACGTTATCTCCAATTTTTTCTTCAAAGGCAGAGCTAAGCGCAGATTCCGCGGCATGAAAGAAGATATTGATGAGAGGTAGCCCGTGAACTGGATCAACGACACCAAGTGAGCCAAATTTATTCCATTGCTCTTTTGTAAATGAAATTTGGGTCATGCCCGTTCCCAAGACAATCATAATAACTTTGGTTTTAGGTGGGAGGTAGCGTTGTAGCACAGACATGTATGTTATGGGTGGGCTGTCGAAAACACTCCCATCAATCGCGGTTATTGTGTTGACCTTACTTTTTTTGTCATCCATTTTTACTTTGAATTTATGACAAGGAAAATAAGTGGGCGCTGCTGTGCTTCCCATGACAGCATCAAAGAGTGAGACATCTGTGCATGTTGCGGGTTGAACCCCTTTGTTGAACCCAATCTTTTTGAGCCACACAGCGTGACTTCCAAGGGTGACTTCGGGGGTACTATCTCCGTCTTTTGGAAGAGGCGGCTCTGCAATGTTGTAAACAGGAATGATGAGGTTTCTGAGAGAATCGGAAAGCTTGGTTTTCCCGTATAAGGCGCGCAAAGAGCGCCCTAAGTTTGCAGGATCATAATGTCCGCGGTTCATAACCCAATCAAGGCGTTTAATTTTGGTGACTCGATTGTTGAAATCATGAAGAAAACCTCTAAATTCACGGAGGGCATCTTGTGGAAAGATCCGCCCGCCCTCTCGTTCGTAAAAAAGGACAAGATGTCGTGCCTTGTATTTTGGTCGATCTGGTTCGTGTGGATGCGGGATGTTCATTGCCGCGTTTAAAATAGACCCCGTTGATGGACCAGAAAAAATATCAATCATATCTACCATTGCGAGACCTGTGCGCGCTTCAATTTCTTGCATGATGAGTGCAGGAATAAGACCACGCATACCGCCGCCGTGTGTGTATAAGCAAATGACTGTTTTTTGACTCATGTGATAAATATTCGTTACGTTTGAAAAGGCGATTGCCTTTATACCATTATCGCTTGTTTCTTAGCGTTTTGCCATATCTTTTCTTCATAGGTGTTTCTGTTTTTCACAGTCAGCCTTAAAAACTCTATTTTTAGAGGGATCTGAACGTCATGCGCCGTTGATAGGAGTAGCTCTCCTGCTTCAATTTCTTTCTGAACGAGGCTTTGGGGAATGACGGTTGTTCCATGCCCTGCAAGGCAGAGGGCCTTTAGAACTTCTCCAGAGGCACTTTCAAAAATAGTGTTTTGATTTTTCTTTGAATGGTTATTTCGCGTTGCATCAATATAATTTTGGAGCTGGGTTTCTTTTGCGTAGGCTAATATATTTTCTGGTGTTTCACAGTTGGGAGTTTTAACGGAAATCAGTTGATCTGTGCCGATACAAATTGTGTTGAACTCGTCTTGTGAATAAAGAGGAGTATCAACATGTGTATGAATGAGGGCAAAATCAATTTGTTTCTGATGTAAATCGGTGAGGCATCGCGCGATATGTTTTACGCCGAGTTTTAAGGGTATGGCTTCTTTCGGGGCAAGATGATGTAAGAACTGTGGTAAACACGCGATGGCAAGTGTGTGCGAGGTTGATATCCTGATGGGATCATCCAAAGCAGAGAGATGTTGTTGGATGTCTTGATAGGCAGAGGCTGCGGACTCTTTTAATCCTTGGGCGTGCTTTAAGAAAATTTCCCCGGCAGAGGTTAGACTCACAGGGTGGGTGTCTCGATTAAATAGTTCTGCACCCAGAGACTCTTCCAAAATCTTTATACGGCGACTAAAGGCGGGTTGGGTGATGCACTGTACTTTGGCTGCAGCACTAAATGATCTGTTTTGGACGAGAGCGAGGAAGTCATTAATGTATGATATATGATGCATTATAAGTTTTTTTTATAGTTTATGTCGTAAATCAATTGGATATTGTGAGTTTCTATAAATAATATGCATAAAATATATATGAATAATAAACAAGAAACAATATAAATGCGTAATAATCCTATGGATCGTTCCCCAGATTCGTCCCAAAATGATTTTTATCGTTCGACAATGACAACCTCAGAGGTTGTTGTTTCGCGGGCGACTTCCGCCGATGCCAATATGTTATGTGCTGTGCATGCAAAGACGCGGTACAAAACGGATATAGGATATCACAGTGAATATGCGCGGGCGACGCGTGAGAGCGGATACTATGAAAACTTTTGGGCAACGGCTTTTGATGATGATAGCCTTATTATTTTAAAAGCAGAACAAAATGGTGAGATACTTGGCTTTATTACCGTTGGGCCTTCTCCGTTCCCGACATCATTTGGTGCAGGGGGTGAGGATGCAGCAAAAGTAATTTATGAAGAAGTACATGCTCTAAATCCAGTTTTAGGAGAGTTGCAACAGATATATGTTCTTCCTGACCAGCATGGTAAGGGGCTTGGGGCTGCTTTGTATAAAGCAGGGGCACAAGCTCTTGCGGAAGAAGGCTACTCGAGCATGTTGATTAATGTTATCCGTGAGAATGTTAAGGCGCGTGATTTTTATGAAAATATGGGGGGTAAAAGTTATGGCGTTGTTAGAGAAGATATACCGCGTGACCGTGATGTATATTGTGTCTTTTGTGCATTGTATGTGGATGATAAAATAGATCGTTTCTTAGATCGAAAGCAGGACATCAATGTTAAACATCTACCAATTTGAAGGTGAAGAAAAAGGTGAGCATGTCCTTATATTAGGGGCTATTCACGGGGATGAAGTGTGTGGTCCTCTGGCGATTACAAAGGTGATTGAACGCTTTGTGAGTAAGGAGCTTGTTCTTCAGCGCGGGAAAGTGACGTTTGTGCCTGTTTGTAATCCGAGTGCGTATACGCAAAATATACGTTATGTAGATCGCAACCTTAATCGGTTTATGATCCCAATTGATACGCCAAAAGTATATGAAGATTGTTTAACGAATGTGATTTGCCCGTTACTTGAAAGCGCGGATGTTTTATTGGATATTCATTCTTATCATGTTGGTGGAGCACCATTTATATTCATTGAACAGCCAAATGGCAAAGAAGTCCCTTATGCGCAATGTTTGGGTGTTAATCATATGGTGTATGGTTTTCAAAATGCCTATGTGAATGCAGATGGGGCTGTATCCGAGGATGCCTTGAAAGAGGGGATGGGCACAACAGAATATTTGAGACAGTTTGGAGGATATGGCGTGACTCTTGAATGTGGACAGCATAAAGATCCAGAAAGTATCGTTGTCGCAGAGCGAGCAATTGAGAACACATTTCAATATTTTAATATGCTAGACGGTTGTGCATTGAAAAAACATACCTCTCAAATTATTGAAATTCAAAAAGTTTATTATAACGAAGAGAATGCAGAATTCCTTGAAGAATGGTGCAACTTTCAATCTGTCCCGAAAGGAACAGAGATTGCGCGTTATAGCGGGGGTGAGGTCGTTTCTGTGCAGGAGGATTCGTATATCATTTTGCCACGTAAAGACACACCTGTTGGTGAAGAGTGGTTTTATATAGGACGGAGTGCAGCATGAGTATATTAGGGAAAAATAGAGAGCAAAAACTAAGTGGTTTATATACGGCTGTGGTCACGCCATTTTTATCAAATAGTGTTGATTACTTTCAGTTTGAAGCGTTGCTTGAACGACAAATGCAAGCACGCGTAAATGGCATTGTTGTTTTAGGGTCAACAGGTGAACCTGCTACGTTATCCAAGGATGAAAAAATTGCAGTTATTCGATCAACGGTGACGTGTGTTGGTGATAGAACAGCAGTGATTGTTGGCACAGGTGCTAGTTCGACTGCGGAAACAATTGAGAATTCTCAAATAGCGCAAAAAGAAGGTGCTGGTGCTGTTTTGGTGATTACGCCCTATGGGAACAAGCCATCACAAAAAGGGCTGGCAGCACATTTTTCGGCTGTTGCTGATAATATTGATGTGCCGTTGATCATGTACAATATTCCAGGTCGCACAGGGGTTTATATGGAGCCAGATACTGTGATTGAGCTCTCGACACATGAAAATATTGTTGGAATTAAAGATGCTTCTAGTAAATTTGAAGATATGCAGAAAATTGTCAATAATTCCCCGGCGAATTTTTCATTACTTAGTGGTAATGACGATGAAACGCTTCGTATTATGCAACTTGGTGGTGATGGCGTGATTGCGGTGTCTTCAAACGTGATTGCACAACAAATGCGTGAGTTTATTGATATTTGTCAGGCTCAGAACTGGAAAGGGGCTGAGTGGCTTCAGCAGAAGTATGAACCGTTCTTTCAGCATCTCTTCATTGAGACAAACCCATTGCCAGCCAAAACAATCATGGCGTATGAAGGGTTGTGTGATGAAGAGTTTAGATTGCCTTTAACGCCGATGTATGATGATACGCGGAAAGAGCTTTTGACGTTTTGGGATGGGTTTAAGCGTTCGCTTTAGGCCTCGTGTGTAGGAAAAAATATGTTAGATATTTATGAATTTGATAGTGGCGTTGAAGGCGAGCATTTTTTGGTGCTTGGCGCGGTGCATGGGAATGAAGAATGTGGCCCAGAATCTATTTATAAAGTGATTGAGAAATTTCAAAGTGGCGCGCTTTCCCTTCAACAGGGGCGCGTTACGTTTGTGCCGATCTGTAACCCAGAGGCTTATGCTCATAACACACGGTTTATGGATCGTGATTTAAATAGGTTTATGTCGCCAATTGAAAACCCAAGTGTTTATGAAGATTATATAACCAATGTGTTATGCCCCTTGTTGGAAGAGGCCGATGTCTTGCTTGATCTTCATTCAAATCGTGCGGGTGGTGCGCCGTTTGTTTTTATTGAGCATCCAGATGGAGAAGAGGTGCCGTTTGCCATGGCATTAGGTGCGGATCATATGGTGTACGGGTTTGCGAATGCATATAAAAATGCAGAAAATGATGTGAAAGAATCAATGGGAACGCGGGAATATTTCCGATTATCCGGTGGGCGCGGTGTGACGCTTGAGTGCGGTCAGAATGGTGACCCCAAAAGTATAGAATTTGCAGAACAAGCAATTATAAGCGCTATGAAATATTTCTCTCTGATTGAGGGTGGAGTGGAGCTTTGTGTGAACCCGAGGATTGTTGAGATACAGTCTTCATGTCTGAGACCAGACGGTGCACGCTTTGTTTGTGATGTATTTAACTGTTCTGCGTTTGGAGATGGAGACATTATTGCGAGAGATCGTAATGGCGCTCCATCTCTTCGCGCAGATGGAGATATTGTTATTTTCTTTCCTCAGCCTATAGAAGAAACACCTGCTGGTGAGGATTGGTTCCATCTTGGGAAGACTGTTGGGAAGCGGAACTTCGGTTAAAAAATACTCCACATCTTTGGTAAATCCTGCTAAAACCCTTTGCATGGTTGACAGCGCGGTTCAAAATTCTATTGGCGAAGAGCAAAATAAACAGGACACAATTTATGGTGCACCTGAGGGGCAAGATGCGCGTATTCTTGCTGATTTAGCGAAAAAGATTATGGCGGATGATCGTATTCTTATTCATATTGCGATGGATGATCGCCGTATTCAGACCCTTAAAAGTACGATTAAGTTGTTTGCCCCAGATACAAAGGTTGCGGTGTTTCCCGCATGGGATTGTTTGCCGTATGACCGCGTGTCCCCAAGTTCAGATATTGTTGCGCACCGTGTTTCAACGCTTTGTAAGCTTTTGAATTGGAGCGCAGAGAAAAAGCGTGAGCCCCGTATTATATTAACGACCGTGAATGCGGCGTTTCAAAAGGTTACACCCGTGTCGGCGTTTGAAAATGCAAGCTTCGTTGGGCGTAAAGGCGGACGATTTGATCAGGAAAAATGCCTTAAATTCTTGGTAGATAGTGGATATATTCGGACAGAAACAGTACGTGAAGCAGGTGAGTTTGCGGTACGTGGTGGTATCGTTGATATCTTCCCCGCAGGAAAAGTGCGCCCCATTCGCCTTGATTTATTTGGCGATGAGATTGAAAGTATTAAGGCGTTTGATCCCATTACACAGCGGAGCGTTCGAGAGTTGGGGCAATTTTCTCTTATTCCAGCCACTGAGTTTTTTATAGATGATGCGTCGGTTGAGCAGTTCCGAGGGCGTTACCGTGACTTATTCGGTGTGCGCCAAAGCCATAACCCATTATATGATGCGGTTAGTGATGGACGTAAATATAATGGGATGGATCATTGGATACCGTTGTTTTTTGATGGCATGGAAACACTCTTCGACTATACGAGCAATCCATTCGTGACCCAAGATCAACATGCCGTGCAGTCTCAACATGAGCGTTGGGAACAGGTGTGTGATTTTTATGAAACGCGCAAGACGTTGGAGCGGGTTAGTAACAAGCAAAAAAAATCCAAAGATATAAGCCTTACAGGGGGTGTGTATCATCCGCTTGTGCCAAGTGCTTTGTATCTGGAACATTTGCCAGAAGAGCCAATTGTTCTTAGCCCATTTAAAGCCCCTACTTTAGAGGAAGGGAATGAGGCGACAAAGGCTCGAAATTTTGCGGATGTGCGAGCGAAGCCTGAAGAAGATCTATTTAAGGCAGTGGGGGATTATTGCGCGCTTCTTCGCGTTCAAAAGAAGAAAGTATTGATCTCGGCATTTACCAAGGGATCGAGAGATCGTTTAAAGGGTATGCTTGAAGCGGGCGGGTTGGAGAATCTTCAAACATGTGAGAGCGCGGCGGATGTGAAAGCGTTGGATGCTTACCATATTGGACTTGTCACTGTGGCGTTGGAAACGGGGTTTGTTGCCTCTGATCTCGCGTTGTTGACCGAGCAGGATATCTTGGGCGATCGCTTGGTTCGCACAACCAAGAAGCGCAAAAAAGCAGATAATTTCCTTAAAGAAGTATCGTCTTTGAACGCAGGGGATTTGGTTGTTCATCTTGATCATGGGGTTGGGCGTTTTGTTGGTTTGGAAACCATTAAAGCGGCGGGCACAATTCATGATTGTTTGGTGGTTGTCTATTCGGGTGAAGATAAGCTGTTTGTTCCTGTTGAAAATATTGAGGTGTTGTCTCGATATGGATCGGAAGACAGTGCTGGGCAACTGGATAAGCTTGGTGGAGCAGGATGGCAGGCACGTAAGGCAAGGATCAAAAAAGACTTGATGCGGATTGCCGATCATTTGATGAAGATCGCGGCAGAACGTGAGTTACGGACGGGTGAGAAGCTGATTGTTAGTGAAGAACTTTACACATCATTTTCTTCCAAGTTCATCTATCAAGAAACAGATGATCAGTTGCGTGCCATTGAAGATGTAATTGAAGATATGGGGTCTGGGCGACCAATGGATCGGTTGATCTGTGGGGATGTTGGGTTTGGAAAAACCGAAGTGGCCATTCGTGCGGCGTATGTTGCGGCAACAAGCGGTGTGCAGGTTGCGATTATTGCGCCCACCACGTTGTTGGTACGCCAACATGCCTTGAACTTTCAAGAGCGCTTTAAGGGTAGTGGGTTACGGGTTGAGCAATTGTCTCGTTTTGTATCTGCCAAAGATGCGAAGTATGTGAAAGAAGGCTTGATGTCCGGTGATGTGAATATCGTCGTTGGGACACATGCGTTATTGGCGGAAAGCATCAAGTTCAATAACCTTGGGCTTGTTGTCATTGATGAAGAGCAACGCTTTGGCGTGAAGCAGAAGGAACGCCTTAAAGATTTACGCGCGGATGTGCATGTCTTAACAATGACGGCGACACCTATTCCACGGACATTGCAAATGTCTTTGGCGGGTGTGAAAGAAATGAGCATTATTGCGACACCGCCTGTTGACCGCTTGGCGATCCGCACGTTTGTGCTCCCGTTTGATGGGATGGTTGTTCGAGAAGCGTTGTTACGTGAGTATCACCGTGGCGGACAATCGTTTTATGTCTGCCCACGTGTGAAAGATATTCGTGAGGTCGAAGAGCATCTGAAGGATTTAGTGCCAGAGCTTAAAGTGATCTCTGCACATGGGCAAATGCCACCGTCAGACCTTGAAGATCGTATGAACGCCTTTGTTGATAAGCAATATGATGTTTTGTTGGCAACCAATATTATTGAAAGCGGGATCGATATTCCAACTGCGAACACAATGATTGTGCATCGCGCAGATATGTTTGGTTTGGCTCAGCTGTATCAGATTAGAGGGCGGATAGGACGTTCAAAAGTTCGCGCCTATGCATATCTGACCTATACGCCAAACAAAGTGCTTACGGCGCAGGCTATGAAGCGCTTAGAAGTTCTGGAAACTCTTGATACGCTTGGTGCTGGTTTTCAATTGGCGAGCCATGATATGGATATTCGTGGGGCAGGTAATTTGGTGGGGGAAGAGCAATCGGGCCATATCAAAGAGGTTGGGGTTGAGCTTTACCAACAAATGTTGGAAGAAGCTGTGGCTGCTGCGCGCGCAGGCATTGATCTTAATGATATGCCAAGCGAAGATGGGTGGACACCAAACATTAATCTTGGTATGTCGATTCTTATACCAGAACAATACGTCTCGGATTTATCAGTTCGAACGAGCTTATATCGTCGTCTTCCTGATCTTGAGGGGGCGAATGACGTTGAAATATTTGCAGCGGAAATGATCGATCGTTTTGGTGATTTGCCAAAAGAGGTTGAGAATTTACTTGAGATTACCAAGATTAAACAATTATGTAAGCAAGCGGGAATTGACCGTGTGGATGCAGGTCCGAAAGGGGCTATGATTGGGTTCCACAATGATCAACCACCTGCTCCAGATAAGCTTATTGCTTGGATATCTGCGCAACGCGGAACGGTTAAAATTCGTCCTGATCAGCGACTGTCCGTTGTGAGAACATGGGAAAACCCTGAACAACGTGTAAAAGGGATTTGGAACCTGATCAAAAATATGATGCAATAGGGCATGAATACAAAGACTGTCTCTAAACCTGAGCCTAAATGGTTAAAATTTGTTACAGAATACCTTCCCCTTATTATTTTTGGGCTAGCCTATTGGAAGAGTGATTTGATCACTGCGACCAAAGTTCTTATTGCTGTGACGTTGGTGACGACCTTGATCTCTTTTCTTGTCGCTCGTAAAGTTGCTGTTATGCCCCTTGTGACCGCTGGTATACTTGGATTTTTTGGTGGTTTGACGATCTTGTTTGAGGATGAAACCTTTATCAAAATTAAGCCAACAGTTGTGCAACTTGTGTTTGCTGGAATCTTGGGTGGAGGATTATTCTTTAATAAAATATTGGTGAAGAAGGTTATGGGACAGTCCCTTAAGATGCCTGATCATGCGTGGGTTACTCTTACGAAGCGTCTTGTGGTATTCTTTCTTATAAGTGCTGCGTTAAATGAGCTTGTATGGCGTACTCAATCAACGGATTTTTGGGTGATGTTTAAGCTCTTCGGCTTAACGGGCTTTACCTTTGCATTTTTTGCAAGCCAAATCCCGTTGTTTAATAAGTATATGGAAGAGCCTGCAAAGGGTGAGGGAGACAAAAAATGACATTCGCAGATAAACTTGAAGCTTTAAGAACAAAATTCGAATCTTTAGAGCCAGAGCTTGAGGTTACGGTTAAGGATGAGGCTGAAGGCGTTGAGGGATATGTTGTTGTTTGGAATACGAAGATAAGTGAAAATGGGCCTCTGCATAAATGCGGAAAAGGCGGAACACGCATTCATGATAAGTTGTCTATGGATGAAGTGAAAATGCTTGCCAAGACCATGGCGCTTAAAAATGCTGCGGCAGGACTTCCGCTTGGTGGTTCTAAGTCTGGTTTGAAAGCTGATCCAAAGTCTGCGGGTTTTGAAAAAAAATATCGCCGTTTTGTTGATTTATGTCGTCCATATCTTCATGAAAACGGTGGAATATTTGGTGGGTTTGGCTTTGATATTGGGGCAAACCCTATTCACGCACATTGGGCGTGTGATGAGCTAGGTTCTACGCGATCTTTTACAGGTAAGTCCCCAGAAATGGGTGGAACAGATTACGACCGTGAGGGGATTGCAGGGCTTGGTGTTGCTGTTTCTGCCAAAACGGTTTTGGAAGAATGCGGTAAAGTGGTTCAAGGCACAAGTTTTTCTGTGCAGGGTATTGGTGCAATGGGCGCGGCGGTTATTCGCTATTTCTCAGAATATGGCGGTGTGCTTAAAGTTGTAAGTGATCCACGCCTTAATGGAACGTGGGAGCTGAAAGATGCGCCGACAGATGAACTGATCAAGGCGCTTTCTGTGCAGGATATACGTGTGATTAAAAGCTGTCTTTCTAAGGAAGCGACGCAGATTTCAGATAGCTCTGACGATCCTTTATACGCAGATGTGGATGTGGCATTCCCATGTGCCGTTCAAAATGTGATCACATCAGAGAATGTTGACCGTATTAGAGCCCCGTTTCTTGTTGAGGGCGCGAATAACCCTACCTATGCGCATGGATATGCAGTGCTTGCGAGCCACGGTGTTTATGTTGTGCCCGATTTCATCGCAAACCCAGGGGGCGTGATTGCGGCGTTTGTTGAGTTGACATCAGACTCTTCGGAAAAAGCAGAAGAGGCAAAAAAAATGACACGTTCAAAGATTACTATGAATGTGAAAGAAATGGTCGCATTGGCTAAAGAGCATAATGTCTTGCCACGTGAAGCAGGGCTGTTTTTGGCATATAATCGTGTTTTTACAGAAGTTGAATAAGTTTCAAACCGAAGAAGCTGTTTGAGATATATATTTTATCTGCGTTTTTTAGGCGTGCGATTGAGATGCTTTCTTCTTTTATGTTGCGTTCAAGCATTAAGTTTTTACGCGTGACACCTGCGAGAACACCGTCAGAAAGTGGCGGTGTAAATAATGTCCCGTCTTCCTCAATGAAAATATTACTTGTTGCACCACAGGCGATGTCACCATTTGTGTTGGTGAGGATCGCTTCGGTTACGCCGTGGTTTATTGCATCCATGCGTGCGGCATAGGCGCGTGAGTAATCCAAACGCTTACAGTTTTCGAGGGCACAGCCCGCGATACGCGGGTAATCGGTGATGATAACAGCTGTTACATCGGGAAGTTCATCAGGCGCAGGTGTTGTTCCTGCGGAAATTAGAATGTTTGGGTGCTCTACAGGTGCGAGTGGATGTGTGACTTTCCCGCCTGTTACTGTTGTTCTGATACGTGCATAGCCAGTTTCTAGGTTGTTGTGCTTTAGAAGTGTTTGAATGATGTCCAAAAACTTCTCATAGTTTAAACTAGGAATAGAGGCGCGGAGTACGATTTCGCAGTCATGGTGAATGCGTGCGAGATGGTCTTGTCCATGTTGGGGAGTGCCTTCATGGCATAGGAGGCTGTCGAAGATGCCAATGCCTGTGGTAAAACCGCTGTCGTAATGATGAATGTGTGGTTCATCCGCGGTCACAAGCTGTTCGTTTAGCCAGATTTTTTGTTCCATTGCTGTGCAATCCCCATGAAGTTTTTAAGGAGCGTTAGTCCTTGATCTGTGAGAATAGACTCAGGATGAAATTGAAGTCCATAGGTTGGATAGTTTTTATGCTTAAACCCCATCAATGTGTCATCATCGCTGTGGGCTATGGAGGTGAGGTCATTACTGTCTGATATATCAGCAATTAAGGAATGATAGCGTCCTGCTGGGAAGGAGGATGGCGTGTCTTCAAAAAGTGGGTCATCGTTGTGATGAATAGCACTTTCTTTGCCGTGCATTGGAACATTTGCTTTGATCGTTTTTCCACCAAAGGCTTCGGCAATGCATTGATGTCCTAAGCAGACCCCAAGGATAGGAATTGTTTGATAGGCTTTCTTGATAAGGTCAATTGTTTGGGGTGTGTCAGACGGTGCGCGTGGACCAGGGGAGAGGACAATAGCCTCTGGAGGTGTGTGCGTGATGTTTGTTGACGCGAGTTCATCGCATCGAACCGTTGTGGTATCGTACCCAAGTTTTTCAAAATAGCGCGCTAAGTTATGAACAAATGAGTCGTAGTGATCGACAATTAAGATCATGCAGTAAGTGTTCTTATTTGTTTTGGTTGTTCTGCATTCAGTAATTCTTGTGCACTGAGCAGGAAGTATCTGTGCTTCCCTTGGCTCATATTGTGTATTTCATTCATAACGTTGTCGATGCTCTTATTGAATGCGCCTGAGTCTGTATCTAGCCCTGGTGTACGCAGGTTTACAATGCTTGTTACTGTTGCTTCGAGTTCATCTGCCTTTTTCTGCGTTATCTCTGGGTCTTCTAAGAAGACCTTTTGTAAGAAAGTGCCCGTGATTTTTAGTGCGTTTTTTCCAATATTCATACCAAATATTCCTTTGTCATAACATTGATGTGATCGGATATTATACTAGTTATAGTTTTTATGCAACATTTAGGCTTTCGAAGAGTTTTTGGGCTTTTGACAAGGTCTCTTGATACTCTTGTTCAGGCGTTGAGTCTGCTACGATTCCACCGCCAGAATAGAGGTGTGCTGTGTCCCCTTTAAATATCAAGGTTCGGATCAAGATATTCATGTCCATTTGCCCATTAAACCCAATATAGCCAATTGATCCACAGTATGCGTTTCTGCGCACTGGTTCTATTTCATCAATTATCTCCATAGCACGAATTTTAGGTGCGCCAGAAATTGAGCCCCCAGGGAAGCAGGTACGAAGCAGATCTAGGGGTGTATTTCCCTTTTTTAGTGTGGCTGTGACTTTGGAGATAAGATGATGCACGTTGGCAAAGCTTTTAAGGGCACAGAGTTCAGGGACATCAATTGAGTGTGGTTCACAGGTGCGGGATAGATCGTTGCGCATTAGATCAACAATCATGGTGTTTTCTGCACGATCTTTCTCGCTGGAAAGAAGGTCTTGGGGATCGGTATCAATGGGAGCTGTTCCTTTGATGGGGCAGGTTTCTACGTGACCTTTTGGATCAAGCTTTAGAAAGCGCTCAGGGGAATTGCTAGAAATGATTGCGCCGCCTGTGTTCATGTAACATGAAAAGGGGGCGGGGCTTATGGAGCGCAAATGTTGGTAATGTGCATAGCTGTCAAAATCACAGGGAAGTTTTGCCGTAAACCTTTGTGCGATGCACGCCTGAAAGATATCTCCTTGATGGATGTAGTCTATGACCTTGGCTATGGAGGCTTTATAAGCGTCTTTGTCTTTGTCAGGAATCCAATTGAGGGATATTGGTTTGTATGTGGATGGTGCGGTGTCTTTAAGGCGCGTAAGGATTTTTATATGCTCTTGCTTTGCGTCTGCCATGCTGTTTGATGTGATGTAGAGATACGCTTCTTTTGTGGTTTGATTAAAGGCGATGGTTTTTAGGTATATGCCCACCACGATGTCAGGCAAATTAAGTTCATCTTTGGCGGAGCTGGGAAGTTGTTCGGTTGTGCGCCCAAGGTCATAGCTGAATAACCCCGCAAGCCCGCTCGTAAAGTGAGTGGCATTACATATTTTTTCAGGGGTGTATTTATTGAGGAGGTTTTGAAGTTTTTCAATAGGTGCGTTGGTTGGATGCTCTGCCTTAAACGTATAGGTTTCAATGGGATCAAAGGCGATGATGCTTATATTTTCTTCGTCCGAGGGCTTGGAATGGTCAAGGAAGAGGGCATATGCATCCTTGGCGAAATGAGCAAAAACGAGATGTGGTTCGATGTAAGGTATTGGATAGCGTGCAGTTTTCATATCTTTCTCACTATTTTGAGCGCTTCTTTTAGCCCTATGCGTTCAACCTCAATGTCTTTTGGAAAAGCGGTGAGGAGTTTTGTTGGCGTTGCGGCATCCAAGATGATGAATATACCTTTGTCATCTTGCTTGCGGATCAGTCTGCCGAAAGCTTGTTGTAGTTTCATACGTGTGAGCATTTCATCATATGATTTTTCTCCAAAGGTCTTTCTGCGGGCTTTATGGAGAATGTTTGGGCGTGGCCATGGGACACGGTCGAAAATCATGAGCTTGAGCGATTTTCCTGGTACATCTATACCGTCTCTTAATGCATCGGTTCCAAGCAGGCAGGATTTTTCTTCTTCCCTAAA
This sequence comes from Alphaproteobacteria bacterium, assembly GCA_016763095.1. Lineage (GTDB taxonomy): Bacteria > Pseudomonadota > Alphaproteobacteria > Micavibrionales > Micavibrionaceae > UBA1850. Next base: position 4,287 of record JAESUK010000044.1, on the reverse strand, counting down.
AATATCCGTTAAAGTGCCTGTGTCCATTTTATCAATGTGTTGTGCATAGAGTGGAATATCTTTGTCGGCAAGTTTTCCAGAGATATCTTCATAGACGGATTTTAGGCGGTTGATGGCGGTGAAAATACCTAAGCCCCCGCCTTTGCTTTCCTTAAATAAAGCAAGGTAGGCGGCGGATACTTGGGCACGGTTGTTTTTGTTTACATCGTTAATGATGAGCACTTTTGACTGGGTCTTATAATCAAAAGGGCTTTCTGTTTCAAATTGTAGAGGTTTGGTTGAAAGGTAGTTTGCACCCGTAAGCATCTGGGCACTTTTCCAGCCGTCCTCACCGCGATCTTTAAGTGTTGCCGAGGTGACAGCCATTCCATGAGTGCTGGGCAAGATGGATGTGGCAAATGGTTTCATCGGATCGAACCAGTGACGATATAAACCTAGATCAATGGGGCGACCATCATTTTTTTCAATCTCCATCCAATCCACAAATTGTGAGGGAGATTCTCCAATCAATAAAGCGTTGAGCATATCTATCCATGGTTGGAGTTCTGTGCGGGTACGACGTTCAATGCTTTGGGAGAGGCTGTCGATGCGGCGACGCATATCGGCCTCCAAATCGCCTTCATCATTTTCAAGCATTTTTTGCATTGAATTGGCGAGTTGTACCATTGGTTTTTTGATGTCTTGCAGGGCTTTGATCAAAGGAGGAATAGTTTCTTCCACGCGCTCAGTGAGAGGAAAAACTTCGGTTTCTTGTGCAAAATAGTTGTTCTGACTATCTGTGCGTGCGCGGACTTGTGCCAAGATAGCGGAGAGAAAGGTTTCTGTTGGACCTGTTGGCAAACCGTCTGCGAGACGACGAGTCCAGCCATCGGTTGGTAATGTTTTGGCATGATGTAAAAGGGAGATCAAAGACTTTTCAATTTCGGCATTGTCAGTTGCTAAATCTTCAAAGCGTTTTTTTAAGCCACGTGCGCGCTTTTTTCGAGTGTCTTCGTGTCCCAGAATCCAACGGCGAAGCTCGTAGGTTTCTCGTGCGGTTAGGTGGGCTGCGAATGCGCTGTCTGCCGCAGAAAACAAATGATGTCCTTCATCAAAGATTGTGCGGGTTGGAAGGTTCTGATCTTGATGGGCTGTTTGAATCATTACAAGGGCATGGTTTGTGATGATGATATCTGCATTTACGGCATTACGAACGCTGATTTCACGGAAGCAGTGTGAATAATGATCGCAGGCGGAATAGAGACATTCTCCACGTTTGTCGCTCAACCCCGTTGTGTTGGCATAGCCATGTAGGCTTTGTATCCAGCTTGGGAAGTCTGTGCCCGTAAAGTCGCCTGTGCGGGTCTCCATGATCCACCGCGCCATAAGTCCCAATGTTATTGGGTGAGAGGGCGTGCGGGATAAATGGGCGCTGGCAGAAGCCTCTTCATAGTTAAGGATGCAGAGATAGTTCTCGCGCCCTTTACGAATGGCGACTTTCTTATCTTTGACTTCATCATCTTCATAAATGCGCGAAAGTTCTTGGTCTATTTGTTGCTGAAGGTTCTTGGTGAAGGTTGAAATCCAAACCGCTCCATCGTTTTTCTTTGCCCAAAGTGTAGAAGGTGTGAGATAGCCAAGGGTTTTCCCTGTTCCTGTTCCCGCCTCTGCCATTAAAATATGTGGCTCGTCGATTTCTTCTTTTGGTTCAAAAATTTGGCGAATTGCATTGGTATAGTCCAATTGCTGAGGGCGGTCTTCGCTTGTGTGATCGTGTCCTAGAATATCTTTAAGTGCGGTTGTTGTCTCTTCCTCGGTCAAGCCATGATGAGATGGGGGCGGGGGCGGTGCGCTTTCAGACCATTCAGGTATGTCTTTCCAAACATTCAATGCGACACGGCTATGGAGTGTAGATTGTGTGTCGTATGTTTGCCCAAGTGCATCGAATAAATACGGTGTCCATGCCCAGCCTTTGCCCTGCATGCCCATGATAGAGGCAATTTCAAGCATTTTTTCTTGACGTTTCGGGGGCATGTCTTGGAAATCTTTTAGAAGTGCTTGTGCCGCGTCTATGAGTAGGATCGGCACATCTTCTGGTTCGTCTGGAATATCAAGCTGTAACGCCTTTGCAACGCCGAAGGGGGTCGGAACACAAAATTTTGTCGGGTGTATAAACAAATAGAGATCAAGGATATCAAAGGCGATAAGGTTTGCGCGGAGCTTTGATGTTGTATAGGGCGTGTGACAGAGCAACACAGGCTTTTGATTTAGAAATACGCCAGCTTGCCCGTGGGGCAAGGTTTTGACCTCTCCATCCGTTGTGAAGATATAGGCTTTTTTAGGTGCGAGTGTGCATACAGAAACCTCGGGGAGTCTGATATGTGGAGTCTGTTGATCAGATTGTGTGCCGACATCTGTGCTCATATATGGTTTTTAGCATGAAGCGAGCTCATGTCATATACGATGCGCAGGGCTATCCCGTGTTATTTCTTGGCTTTGGCTGTTTTCTTTTGTGGAGGAACAAAAACCTCTGGGCGATCGGCAGGTAATGTTTCCAGATAAATAGACTGACTTGGGAAGGCAAAGCTTGTACCTGCTTTTTCTTCAACAAGGTCTTTGATGAAGAAGGCAAACCCTTCTTTAATCTCCAGCCATTTTTTCCAGTCGGTTGTTTTTGTAAAGCAGTAAACCATCAAATCAATGGAACTATCGTTAAAGCTGTCGATATGAACGAGAGTTGTTACTTTACTCGACGTTTCGAATTCTTTGCTTTCATATAGATATGTTGTGATGCCATCGCGTACAATTTGAAGCTGATCAATTGAGCTTGAATAGGTTAACCCCAGTTTCCAGTAAATACGGCGGTTGGTCATGCGTGAGAAATTGATTACAGCAGCATCTGATAGCTGTGCATTTGGAACGTGAACAGGGGCTTTATCAAAACGTCTTATGCGCGTTGAACGCAATCCAATATCTTCAACCACGCCCTCAACCACGCCGTCAACTTTGATCCAATCGCCATTTAAGAAGCGATGCTCGGCAATGATGGTCATGCCACCAATAAGGTTTTTGAAGAGATCTTGTGCGCCAAGAGCAACGGCTGCTCCGAACAATCCAAGCCCCGCGAGCATTGGTCCAACTTGGATACCCCATATTTCAAGGATAATGGCGGCGCCAATAAAGACTGTCAGGGATTTCATGATTTTGAAAATCCATTGCACCATGATTGGTGTGAGCAAATCATTGAGGGATTTAATGCTGTTGCTCAGGGGGTGAATTGAGCGGAAAAGCGCCCAGAATAAGGTAAAGGCAATCATTGATTTAATGATGCGGTGGAAACCATCGCCCAGTTGTTCATCAAGCCCTGCATATTGAAGAGAAAAGTAAGCACCCAAGATGATTGGAATAAACTTTAGCGGTGGTTTAATCGCCTCAATAATTTTGTTGTCGATGTCCGTTTTCGTTTTTTCTGTCCATTTGTGCAGACGTTCAATGATATAACGACTGAAAATCCCGCGAATGATGAGGAAGCCCATAAAAATTAAAAGTGCGATGACAATTTGTCCAATATCAACGCCTAAGAATCCGTTATTCCAAACGTCTTTTACTAGAGGCCATATGTCAGTGATAGTTTTGAGGTGTTCTGTCATTTTTATCTTTCATGAATTTGATAAGTGAAGCTATACATGTTTTGATTTGGGCAAGGAGATGATGCATAGCATCTCTGTATTATGCAAAACTTACTGGGTAATGTTCCTGTAAAACCAGATAAATTATATGTCCAAGCCGTTGGGTAAAACCCATTAAATTTTAGATTTCTTTGTGACCCTGTTTCTGTATAGACATTTCCGTTTCCTTGAGTAGGGCCGTTAACTGTATCATTTAATGTCTTGCAGAGCGTTTTATCTATGTCAATAAGATGAAAAACGATATCGTCATTTCCTGTCCCTGAAATGTTATTTCCTTTTGAAAAGGCTACATAGGGTGTAAATTTTTCGAAAGTTTGATATGCAAGTCCTCCACCGTTTATATCAAATACATGACATGAGTTGTCTGATGGTGCGGTTGCATTTGTGTATCCAGAAACAGTTGTATTTTCAAAGCTGATTTCGCTCTCGCTACATTGATTGATAAGTTGGAGTTGTTTTACTGCATTTTCAACGGATTTCGCGTATTTGAGAATCTGATTTGCGGCGATTTTAGACTGTCCTTCGGTTAGAAGTGGCTTTGCTCCGCCTGAGTTTCTTGTGAAGGTGAAGGCGAGCGCCCCCATGAGTGCAACGACGATCAGTATAATTACAAGGACGT
>JAESUK010000043.1 GCA_016763095.1 Alphaproteobacteria bacterium | reverse complement strand
AGTGAATCAATCGGAACAGGTATTCAATGAAAATATAAGCCAAATGTTTAAAGGTGAGCTTGGTCAACAAAGAACTTAACTAAAGAGCCATAAGAGAACCATAGATTGATCACATTTAAATGCTGTTATCTTAATGACAGATCTTTCACTTCAGCTATAAAAATTTGACGAAATAAAGAATAACCGCTAAAAACCATTTAAGAAACAAAAACTTATTGGAGCGAGGAAAACTATGTTTAAAGAATTTAAAGAATTTATTGCCAAAGGAAACGTCATGGATATGGCTGTCGGTATTATCCTTGGTGCGGCGTTTACAACAATTGTAAAATCACTTGTTGGCGATGTTTTGATGCCAATCATTGGCGTGTTTACAAGTGGTGTTGATTTTGCAGACTTGTTTATACCATTGGATGGAAACAGCTATGATAGCTTAGAAGCGGCAAAAGAAGCGGGCGCTGCTGTTGTCAGCTACGGCGTGTTCATCAATGCTATGATAAACTTTCTAATCGTTGCTTTTGTGGTCTTCATTCTTGTGAAGAACGTCAACAAATTGAAGCGCAAAGAAGAGGAGGCACCGTCTATCCCAGCAAAGCCTTCTGAGGATATCGTTCTTTTGAGTGAAATCCGTGATGCGTTGGTAAAACCAACCGCAGCAAAGAAATCAACGGCAAAGAAAAAAGCGATTAAGAAGCCTGCTACAAAGAAAAAGAAGTAGTCTCTTATATATAACAAAGAAAATGGCGGTCTTCGGATCGCCTTTTTTAATGGTAAAATTAAAAGCAAATATAACCAGTAAGATAATAATTAACTGGATTATTTCTTACTTTCCATGTACACATGCGCAAATTAGGTGATTTGTGTTAATTTTTAACGCAAATTGTAACGAGCGACTGCGAAGCGGGCTTTGCCCTAAGCCTGCGTGGCGTGTGAACGCAGTGTACAAATATTGTACACTATTAGAGACATATAGAGAGTGTATAAATATTATGACTAAAGAATTGAGAAACATAGCAATTATTGCCCACGTTGATCACGGGAAAACAACCCTAATCGATTCCATCTTGCAACAGAGCGGAACATTTCGTGACAATCAACAGGTTGCCGAACGTGTTATGGATTCAAACGACCTTGAAAAAGAACGTGGAATTACAATTCTTGCGAAATGTACTGCGATTGAGTGGAATGACACAAAAATCAACATTATCGACACACCAGGTCATGCGGATTTTGGTGGAGAAGTTGAACGTGTTCTGAACATGGCAGACGGCGTGATCTTGTTGACAGACGCAGCAGAGGGCCCATTGCCACAAACTAAATTCGTACTCGGTAAAGCGCTTGCACAAGGCATGAGACCAATTGTTGTGATCAATAAAATTGACCGCGCAGATGCACGTGCAGATGAGGTTCTAAACGAAATTTTTGACCTCTTCGTATCTTTGGATGCATCAGAAGAGCAACTTGACTTCCCAATCATGTATGCATCAGGGCGCGATGGTTGGTGTACCGATGATCTTGAAAATGGCGCACGCGACAGCCTTACACCACTTCTTGATTTGGTGATCAAACATGTTCCGGCACCAGATGTTGACCAAGATGCACCATTTACATTCTTGTCGACATTATTGCAATCAGATCCATTCTTGGGGCGTGTTTTGACAGGACGTATTAATTCAGGAACTGCCAAAACAAATATGAACGTAAAAGGACTAAGTTTGGATGGAACAACTGTTGAGACATTCCGCCTGACGAAGCTTATGACATTTATGGGTGTTGATCGCGTTCCAACAGAATCAGCCCAAGCGGGAGACATTGTTTGTATTGCTGGGATGAAGAAAACATCTGTGGCGGACACAATTTGTGACCCACAAGTTACAACAGCAATTGAATCAACACGTGTTGACCCACCGACAATGGCGGTTACAATTTCTGTGAACGACTCACCATTGGCGGGTACAGAAGGCAAAAAGCTTACATCTACAATGATCCGTGATCGTTTGAAGGCAGAAGCAGAAACCAATGTTGCGATCAGAGTATCTGAAACGGATGGAAAAGATGCGTTTGAGCTTGCGGGTCGTGGAGAGCTTCAACTTGGTGTTTTAATCGAAACAATGCGCCGTGAAGGCTTTGAAATGTCAGTGTCTCGTCCTCGTGTACTGATCAAAACAATCGATGGTCAAAAGCAAGAGCCATACGAAGAAGTAATCATTGACCTTGATGATGAGTATACAGGTGCTGTGATTGAAAAAATGACAGACCGCAAAGCGGAGCTTCAAGATATGCGCCCATCAGGTACAGGAAGAACAAGAATTGTGTTCCGAGCCCCATCACGTGGCTTGATTGGGTACCAATCACAATTCCTAACAGATACACGCGGAACTGGCTTGATGAACCGCTTGTTTGATTCATACGGTCCTTATAAAGGTGAAATTGGTGGACGTCGCTATGGTGTTCTGATTTCAACTGACAAAGGTGAAACTGTTCCATATGCGATCTTTAATCTACAAGCGCGCGGAACAATGTTTCTTGGTCCAAATGAAAAAGTTTACCAAGGTATGATAATTGGTGAAAACTCACGCGGAGATGATATGGACGTTAATATCCTTAAAGGGAAGAAATTATCCAACGTGCGTGCATCAGGAACAGATGAAGCGGTAACATTGACACCACCAAAGCGTATGAGCTTGGAACAAATGATGTCTTACATCAATGATGATGAGCTTTTAGAAGTTACACCATTGAACCTTCGTCTTCGTAAAATGTACCTTATTCCTTCAGAGAGAAAGCTTGCGGCGAAAAAGGCATCTTGATTACACCATAGGACACATGTTTTAATAGGGCATGAACAGTTCTCATTTTCAAAAAGTAATTCATCGCATTCCATATAAATTTTGGGTGTTGATGACCATATCTTTAACAGCAGGCCTGATAAGCCTGCTGGCGATGCGCGGTGTTGCTTATATTGACAGCGTTAGTAAGGTAGATCGAGATTACCCAGTCTATGTAAGCTTGATGGACACGCTGTCCGCGGAACAACCTGCGTTCTATAAACAAATGAACGGCGCGTATTACTTCAAAAAAGGGTCAACAGAGCTTCTTATTGACTTATATGATGATGGATTCTTTACGTGGGAATCCCTCGATAGTACAGCAATATATACAAAACTCTTCGCAGCAGGGCGTTATGCTATTGATGAGCAAGGGCGCATTTTATTTTCTCAGATGAGAGAAATAGGCCTACCATATAATCGTTCAGGGCATGGAATAAAAATCTATCACATCGCCATTGAAGAGCTTCCTTTTATATATACTTTGGCATCAAATAAATCGTCGTTAGTGCTAAAAATTCCATCAAAAGAGGAGGGCATTAATGTTTCTTTATCCATGTTTTTAAATGCACTATCTGTGAATGGTGAAAGTATTTCCCTTCGATATCTGGGTACGTCGATAAAGCGCCCTGAAGAGGCCTCTCGACGCAATAAAGCGCTCTTGATGAGCCCATCAAGATAAAATTATGCCTGAGCTCCCTGAAGTTGAAACAATTAAGCGCGGATTACAGCCATTTTTAGAGCAGAAAACAATCCAAGGGCTACAAGTCAATCGCCAAGATTTGCGCATCCCCATTCCTGACAACACGCGTCAAATGATTCAAGGGCAATATGTACAATTTATAAAACGTCACGGGAAGTACTTGTGTGTTGAACTCGCAAATGGGCAAACCATTGTATGGCATATGGGGATGAGTGGCTCTGTACGGGTTTATCATGACGATAAAGAGCCATACGAGCCCCAGAAGCACGATCATATTGTGATGACAACAGATGCCCCTGCAACAATTGTCTTTAATGATCCTCGGCGCTTTGGCATGTTTTACACGCACCCCACGGAACAGATACAAAATACACCACCTTTTTCACAGATGGGGTGTGACGCATTGCAATCCACGGCAAAAACCCTCTATCCGCAGTTACAAAATAAGAAGTCACCCATTAAGACGGTATTATTGGATCAAGCTATTGTTGCGGGTTTGGGAAATATATATGTATGTGAAGCGCTATATAAAGCGCGAATATCACCCTTTAAACCAGCCAACGCACTAAGCTTCAGCGAAGTTGAGACACTTTCAAAACATATTGATGAAATTCTTGCCGAGGCCATTCAAAAAGGAGGGAGTAGTTTAAAGGACCATCGTATGACAGATGGATCGATGGGGTATTTTCAAAATTTCTTCGGCGTATATGGGAAAAAAGGAGTGGCGTGCCCGCACTGTACATGCGATCCTGAACAGACTGGCGGGATCAAACAGGTCAAGCAAGCTGGACGCTCAACATTTTACTGTAGTGAAAAACAAAAGTGAAAAAGATGAAAAAAATATCAATTCTAATCGTTATATACGTTACCTGCTTTGGCTTTCAAGCACATGCACAGTCAGGATCTCGGCCAGAAATTGTACAAGACATTTCTACGAAACAAGAATTTAAGAAGGTTTTCGAGCACAAAAATGAAATGAAATATCTGGGAATGTTGCCAGATGTACCGTTGATAGATGGACTTGAAGAATTACCCGATACAGGCATCGTTTTTGACAAGCCAGATGGACGCATTGCCGAGTCGTTTTTTTATAGCGAGCAGGTGTCGGCCCAAGATGTAGATTATTTCTATATGCAGACCTTACCACAACTAGGGTGGATTCTTACTGAAACCCCTTCTATACCTAGTGTTTACCTACGAGAAGGCGAGAAACTTACTGTGAAAACAACACAAAGTGAAGAGGCTGTTGTTGTACATTTCTCTTTATCCCCACAGCTGAAAAAATAAAAAAATAAAAACTGTGGAAAGAATGCTTGACAAGAGGGGCCATTTTCACGTAAACATTGGCAGTTTTCTGGGGATAAGACTCAATAGATGAGAGAAATCCTGAGGGGTGACCCAAGGAAAAATACTGGAAAAGATACTTGGGAAAACCCAGATAAATAAAGAATTTTGGAGAGAATATAAAATGGCTAATCACGCTTCAGCAGAAAAAAGAATTCGTAGAAACGCACGTCGTGCGACAATCAATGGTGTACGTAGAAATCGTATCCGCACATTCATTAAAAATGTTGAACTTGCGATCGTAGGTGGTGATGCAGAAAAAGCACAAGTAGCTTTGCAAGCAGCACAACCAGAGATGCAGCGCGGAGTTGCAAAGGGATTGTTTCACAAGAAAACAGTTTCAAGAAAAATTTCTAGATTTTCGACTAGAATTAAATCACTAAAACTGAAGTAGTTTATACCCCTGTTTTTTCGTCATTTTTCGTGAAAAGACAAGGGACTATAGCGTGTACTTAATACTCAGATATCCCCTGAAGACGTTGGTCTTTGGGGGTTTTTTATTTTGAACAAATATTTCTTTTTTGAATGTTCACGCTTTATTCTCGTTGCACAATTCGAAAAACATCTCTAGGATTAAGAAATCGACCAACCACGAAAGTTAAAAGACAGAAATCTCGTATTTATGTGTGCTAATGAGGTTGGACGTAGAGTACAAAATTTACCTTCTTTGGGGGAGTAAATTTTATCAATGGCTTCAAGATAAGTGACCCAATTGTACCGGTGATCGTGTCTTATATGCCTAAAAACGCAAATGATTGGACGACCCACCTCGCGTGGACTCTCATGGAGTCTGCTAGCCCTTTCTTATGCGTTTTTGACAAGCCATTAGGTGTCTCATCTTTTGCAAAAAAAGATGGATGAAGCGTAACTGTATAATAAGTGGAGACCAGGGAAAAATGTCGCAAACAAATAACAATAAATCTTACCTAACTGTAGTAGATAACAGCCAAGCACCAGAAAATTTTAAGCCAACACCAGAAATGAAAGCAACGTGGAAGGCTGTATATAAACAGTTCCGCAATGAGTTTGGTGAAGCAATCTTTAGAAGTTGGTTAAAGCCACTTTCTTTGCAAGCATGCTATCACGGAACGTTGGAAGTATCTGTCCCAACACGTTTCATGAAAGATTGGATCCAAACAAATTACGGACCTCGTATCTTGGAAATGTGTACAGAAAAAGACTCAGAAATTTCACGTCTTGAAATTGTTGTTGTTCAAAAAGCAATGCCAATTGAAGATGATGATGATGCGGCATCACATGTTGCCTCTCCAGCAACAAAAGCGAATGCAAATGCATTGGCAGAAGAAGTTGAACTTTCATCACCACTTGATGCACGCTTTAAGTTCGAAAACTTTGTTGTCGGAAAATCAAATGCCCTCTCTCATGCCGCAGCACTTCGCGTTGTTGAGAGTAATAATATGCCGTTCAATCCGCTCTTTATATATGGTGGTGTAGGTCTTGGTAAAACACACCTTATGCACGCAATTGCACATGCTCTTCGTGAGAAAAGCCCTAAGAAAACAGTGATGTATCTTTCTGCTGAGAAATTTATGTTCCAGTTTGTAAAAGCGCTTCGAGCCAAAGACACAATGGCATTTAAAGAATTGTTCCGCTCTGTTGACGTACTAATGATTGACGATGTTCAGTTCATCAGCGGTAAAGAAGCAACACAAGAAGAGTTCTTCCACACATTCAATGCATTGATTGACCAAAACAAACAAATCATTATCTCTGCAGATCGTTCTCCAAACGACCTACAAGGTATTGATGATCGTTTGAGATCACGTCTATCATGGGGCTTGGTTGCTGATATTCAGCCAACAACATATGAACTTCGTCTTGGTATTTTGAAAGCAAAGCGCGATATGTTGGGTGTAGAAATTCCTGACCCAGTGCTTGAATTCTTAGCTTTGAAAGTGACATCAAATATTCGTGAGCTTGAAGGCGCATTGAACAGAATTGCTGCACACGCAGACGTTTCTAAGGACCCAATCACATTGGAAACAACACAAAATGTGTTACAAGACCTCCTTCGTTCACATGATCGTCGTATCACAATTGATGAAATCCAACGCCGTGTGTCTGAGCACTACAACTTGAAAATATCAGACATGCATTCAGCACGTCGTTCACGCAACGTTGCGCGTCCAAGACAAGTTGCGATGTATCTTGCAAAACAACTGACAGCACGCTCTCTTCCTGAAATTGGACGTAAATTTGGCGGCCGTGATCACACAACAGTGATGCATGCGGTACGTAAAATTGAAGAGCTGATGGAAGGTGACGCATCATTTTCACAAGATGTTGATGTGCTCCGTCGCGCATTGACAGGCTGATTACAGATATAACGTACTAAAAACGTTGAAAACCATAGTGTCAGGCAGGAAACTGCTTGGCACTTTGCGTTTATATGCTATAAATTATTAAGATAATTTTAGATAATAGGATTTATAGGTAATGATATTCACAATTGAACGCGCAGCTTTACTTCGCTCTCTCAATCACGTTCAATCTGTTGTTGAACGTAGAAACACAATTCCAATTCTTGCAAATGTTAAGATCACCGTTGCTGATGGTATTTTGAGCCTAAGCACAACAGACATGGATTTAGAAATCAATGAATCTGTTGCCGCAAACGTTGAAAAAGATGGCTCGACAACGGCCCCAGCTGTAACACTCCATGATATCGTGCGTAAGTTCCCTGATGGTGCAACAGTAAAATTAACACTTGATGACTCAGGTAACTTTATGACGGTCGAATCAGATCGTTCTAACTTTCGTTTGAGCTGTCTTCCTGTTGAGGACTTTCCACAGCTTGGTCAAGATGATTTACCTGTGAAGTTTTCTATTCCAGCCGCTGATCTTCGTGATCTTATCGATCGTACAAAATTTGCGATGTCGACAGAAGAAACACGTTACTACCTTAATGGTATATATTTACATGCTGCGGACAAAGAAGGCATTCAGGTCCTTCGTGCCGTCGCAACAGATGGTCATCGTTTGGCACAATTTGATATGCCTCTTCCTGAAGGTGCCGCTGACATGCCAGGAATTATTATTCCACGTAAAGCCGTTGGTGAAATCCGTAAATTAATTGATGAAGCCGGCGATGCAATTAGCATTACGTTATCTGAAAATAAACTTCGTTTTGAGTTTGATCATATCGTTTTAACAACAAAACTGATCGATGGGACATTTCCTGATTACACGCGTGTTATTCCAAAAGGAAATGACAAAGTAATTGAGGTAAATCCAAAAGTCTTTACAGGCGCGATCGACCGCGTATCTACAATTTCTGACGGAAAATCCCGTGCATTGAAAATTACTCTTAACGGGAAAACAATGACGTTGTCAGCGAACTCTCCAGAATCAGGTTCCGCGACAGAGGATATTGAAATAGTATCTGATGTTACTGATATTGAAATTGGTTTTAATGCGCGTTACTTGTTGGACATCACAACATTAGTAAATGGGGATGGCTGTCGCATTACATTGGCTGATTCTGCGTCTCCTACGATTATCCAAGAAACAGGCGATGATTCATCTCTGTTTGTGATTATGCCATTGCGCGTATAAGCAAAATGTATATTTAGGTTGTATGTCATATATAAAATCCATACGTCTGAACAACTTTAGAAATTATGAAACCGCATCTATTTCAAATATAGAAAGCGGTTTTGTTATTTTATCTGGGGCAAACGGCGCAGGGAAAACAAATCTTTTAGAGGCTATTTCTTATATCTCACCAGGGCGAGGGCTGAGAAACGCAAAAATTTCAGATCTTCAAAAAGCAGGATATTTAAATAATTCCCCAAGCCAACCATGGGGAATTTCTACACAAGTACAAACCGATTTTGGTGAGATTAAAATTGGAACAGGAAAAAATCCGCAAAATGATCGTCGTCTCATTAAAATTCAGGGTGAAATCGTAAAAAGCCAAGCGCTGTTGTCTGAATATTTATCATGTATTTGGATAACGCCTCAAATGGATGGGTTATTTCGTGGGGGCGCATCTGATCGTCGCCATTTTATAGATCGCCTTCTTCTTACATATGACCCTGCGCATGCAGGACGCACAACGCGCTATGAAAATGCCCTAAGACAAAGATCAAAATTACTTAAAGACGAGACAAAAAAGCCTGATCCATCATGGTTAAAAGGTTTAGAGCTTCAAATGGCAGAAACGGGTGTTGCAATTGCTGCGGGTCGCCTCGATTTTTTAGAGCGATTGCAGATGGCGTGTATGAAGAATAAAGGCACAGCATTCCCTTATGCTGAACTGTCCTTTAAAGGCATCATTGAAAACCAACTCCAAAATTATGCCGCAGTCGAAGTCGAAGATTTTTTCTTGAAAGCATTGGAACAATCAAGGGGTCTTGATGCCATAGCAGGAGGGGCGTCCATTGGTCCTCATAGAACCGATTTACAAGTGATGTATGTTGAGAAAAATATGGAAGCAAATCAATGTTCAACAGGCGAACAAAAGGCGCTTCTGATAGGGCTTATCCTTGCGCACGCAAGGCTACTGTTGGCAGACCAAGGACGACCACCGATCTTGCTGCTAGATGAGGTCGCCGCACATTTAGATGAACATCGCCGCGCGGTACTTTTCCAAATTTTAAAAGACATGGGAAACCAAGTCTGGATGACGGGAACAGATAAACATGCCTTTGCTTCAATTGATAAGCAAGCGCAGTTTTATAGTGTTGATGACGGTATTATTAATTAACTTATGAGTTAGCTAGCGCCAATAACCATTCCGTATTTGGTCGCAATTTTGGCAAGACCACCTTCGTCCATCTCACCGAGGGCATCGAAGATCCAAGAGTTGGCATCTCTTCTAAAGCACCCAATATAAAGCGCATTGACGCAAAGCTCATTTGTATCATTTACAATATCTTTTGGAACGGCTTTAAGCTCTTTATCAAGGAAATAACGGAACAGCTCTTGCTCTGTATCTTTATCTTTATCTTCAAGACGCATATAAACATTGCGCACATTGTTGAATGAGTACCCTTTCGTATCTGGGTCATAAATGGTCAATGTGACAACAATTTTAGTCACGTCAAATGGAATAACAGAAAAGTCGATAATAATTTGTTCATCATCTCCTGATCCTGCTCCTGAGCGACTGTCTCCTGAATGGTTAATACCGCCATCAAGAGTTTCTAGGTTGCCATAAAAAACAAAATCTTCATCTTCACGTGTTTGATCATTTTTATCCAAGAGGAAGAGGCTGACATCCAAATCCGCGGCGCTTTCATCAAACCCAATTAAGTCCCAACCTACACCAACGATCCCCTTTTTTAACTGAGGGGCTAGTTCTAGAAGCTCGACAGTATCGCCCTGTGATACTTTGTTAAAGCGTTCTTCGGGACGACTAGCATCAAACATTTCTGGCTCGTCGTTATCTTCGTCTGCTGTAGTTGCTAATGTTTTCTCTGCGGCAACGGGTGTTTCTACGACCGGCGCAGGCGGTGCTTCTGGTGCAGGAGTTGATGGCGCGGGATTAGATTCTACCTCAGGTGCGGGGTTGGATGGCGCAGGATTTGAACCTACTTCAGGCGCTGGATTAGAACCGACCTCTGGTGCTGGGTTGCTTCCCTCAGAAGACATGTTCTTATTTTCTTTATTGTCTGGATCCATCGGGTTCATCTGCATATTCTCCTAAAGTGGGCTATAGCTTGGTATTGTTGCGCCGTCGCCCCAGTATAAAGCGAAAAGACCAAAAATATAAGCACAATAGACAGCTACCATGAGGATACCTGCCGTACGGTTAATTTTCTTAAAGACAAAGACCAGTAAACTAAAGAACAATGCCACGCCCACAACCGCCCAGATATCAAACTGTACCATTTGAGGAGAAATAGATTCTTGTGTAAACGGTTGAACCAAAGATGCAATTCCGAAAATAGAAAGAATGTTAAAAACGTTTGAGCCAATAATATTTCCTAGGAGCAATTCGGTATGTCTTCTGCGTGCTGCGGCAATCCCCGTCGCAAGCTCAGGCAACGATGTTCCTATCGCAATCACAGTTAAGCCAATAACAGCATCTGGAATACCAATAATAGCCGCACTTACTTGTGCGCCACGTACCAAGAACTCAGCGCCTAAAGAAATAAGGGCCAATCCTAAAATAAGGAAGGATACGGCCAACCACATATTTTTATAGCTTGTGTCCTCAGTTGGAGTCTCAATTTTAGCGTCTTTACCTTTGAAAGATATTGCTTGCCAAATAACATAAATGATAAGCAAAGAAAGCATCATTCCACCAGCAAGAGCAGAGATACTTCCATGAATAAGAAGTGCTGCCAAGATACCTGTAGAGATAAGCATCATTAAAATATCGCGCCACAAGGCACGAGGGCACGCGATTAAGGGTGTGACACAAGCGGCCGCACCAATCACAAGAAGGATGTTGGCAATGTTTGAGCCAAGGACGTTTCCGAGGGCAATACCACCTGCTCCTTTAAGGTTTGCGTTAATCGCAACAATAAGCTCAGGCAACGATGTCCCAAACCCCACAATTGTAAACCCAACCAATAAAGGAGAGATACCAAATCTATTAGCAATATAAACAGATGTATTAACTGTCGTATCCCCACCACGGATAAGCATCCATATTCCAAGACCTAAAGCCCCGCATGCCAAAAACAAGAGTTGGCCTTGTGTTAATTCTTCCATATTAAATTGTAACCTTTATATTTTTACGCAGGAGATTTTTCGCCGTCATCCCATTCCAAACCAAACCCATAGGCTCGATCCATCTCATCATGACCCGGAAAGTACTCTGTATAGTTCGTAACTACAATACCATTTCGCACATTTTCAAGCTCAGCAATAACACATAGGCCAAGCTCTTTCATATGTGCAGATAATGTGACAACGATAGGAGGTTCTTTTGGCACGCGAATTTGAATTTGTGGCTTAGCTTGCGCCCAATCCAGCGCGCCCTCATAAATATATACATAGACCAAGATACGCTTAATTTCTGACCATTTCTTGCCGTTGATGATCATAAATTCATCATCACCTTCAGAGTCTCCTGTGCGTTCATCTCCTGAAAGACGAATATAAGGCGCTTTCTTTAAATAGCCGTATAACTCACCAAATGCTTGGATCGCACCACGGGTTCCATCGTGAAGTTCATAAAGACATCCAAGATCGAGGTCAATATTTGCCTTTTTCTTTGTTTTAATAAGACCGAATAGTTTTGACTCTTCAATATAAACATTGTCCCAAGCAGCCCCAATTTTAATCTTTGTGAAACCACCTTCTGGAGGAGAAATAGATTGAGCATCCCCACTTCGTTTAACAAAGTCATAGTTTCCTGTGACGTCATTTGGGTTTACATACCCTGCCGCGCCCTTTGAACGCCCACGTCCTGAAAAATTAGCACGTGATGTTGTTGCATTCTTAAGGGCTTCTTGTGATCCTTTACTCATGTATTCTCTCCATAATTACCGTATACAGAGTAAGCGATCCCACAGAAAGGGAAAAGTAAAATATCATTTATTTTTGATTGTCGTCCATTCAGCTCTTATCATTCACCGTGCCTTATGGCATAAACAAAGATATTATGCGCGTATTCGGAAAATTCATTTTATGGTGTGTGTCTTTAGGTCTCTTGGGGCTTATCTGTGGATCTGCGATTATAATCGGGGTTTTCTTACACTATAGCCAAGATTTACCTGACCATTCGTTCTTAAAAGACTATGAACCACCTGTTGTAACACGTGTTCACACAGGAGACGGCCGTCTATTGGCTGAATTTGCCCAAGAGCGTCGTATATTTGTACCGATCGAAGAAATGCCAGAACTTGTAAAGAACGCCTTTCTTGCTGCAGAAGACCAAAACTTCTATACGCATCCAGGGGTAGACTTTAAGGCGGTAATGCGCGCCGTTGTTATAAACTTAAAAAACTATGGGTCTGGCAAAAGAATGGTTGGGGCATCAACCATTTCTCAACAAGTTGCAAAAAACTTCCTTCTGACAAATGAGCGTTCTTTCGAACGAAAAATTCGCGAAGCCATCGTTGCTTATCGTATGGATAAAGCAATGTCCAAAGATAGGATTCTGGAACTATATCTAAATGAAATATTTCTTGGAAACCGTTCTTATGGCGTGGGCGCAGCGGGCTTAAACTATTTTAACAAGCCTCTCGATAAGCTCACAATTAGTGAAGCCGCGTATTTAGCCGCTCTTCCAAAAGCACCCAGTAGATACAATCCAGTGCGCAATTATGATGCTGCGCTTGGAAGAAGAGACTGGGTCATCGGGCGCATGGCGATTGTTGAGTTTATCACAGACGGACAAGCAGAGCTTGCAAAGGCAACCCCATTGCAAACTAAACAACGCGATAAGAAACACATTGTAGAAGCACCATATTTTGCGGAAGAAGTGCGTCGTAAAATGATAGAAGCTTACGACAAAGACAGTATTTATAAGCAAGGCTTATCTATTCGCACAACCGTGAACCCAGAATATCAAGAGCTCGCAACACAAGCATTGAGAGATGGTTTAAAAGCCTATGACCGTAGACATGGATGGCGCGGACCTGTAAAGCGTGGATCAGATAGCGATGATTTCTTAAATGTCCTTATTCAAGAAGGAATGTTGAAAACATGGGAATTGGCGTTAGTTAAAAACAAAGCAGGTGCAATTAAAACACAAGGTGGCACATCTGGAACCATTCAGGAAAAAGACCTGAAATGGGCAAAACGTCAAAAGCCACTAAAGTCTGGTGATGTTGTCATGGTTGAAAAACTTAAAGACAAAGCATATGCCCTCCACCAAGTGCCAAAAATTCAAGGTGCAATCATTGTTATGGATCCGCATACGGGACGCGTGCTTGCAATGCAGGGCGGGTGGAATTTTGGAAAAAGTGAGTATAACCGTGCAACGCAAGCTGAACGTCAGCCCGGATCAGCCTTTAAACCGTTTGTGTATCTCGCCGCTCTGGAAGAAGGGCTAACCCCGTCAACGCGGATTTTGGATGCACCATTTGAATACGAAGATCGTCCTGGAAATATCTGGAGACCCAAAAACTATTCAAATAAATATTACGGAATTACCCCGCTTCGTGTTGGAATCGAAAAATCGAAAAACCTTATGACGGTACGTCTTGCGCACCATATCGGTATGGATAAAATTGTAGAAACGGCCACACGCTTTGGTGTTGATCCAGATTTAAAACCACTTCTTGCAAACTCATTGGGCGCAAGTGAGACAACGCTTCTTAATATTACCTCCGCCTATGCGATGTTGGTAAATGGTGGTAAAAAAATATCCCCAACATTTATTGATAGAATTCAAAATCGCTATGGTGAAACTATTTTTCAGCATGATAACCGTACATGCCCTGAATGTGGAGATTTGATCCAATGGGAACATCAGGCGGTTCCAACCATCCCAGACGGAAGAGAGTCCGTTAGTAATCCGCAAAATGTTTACCAGATCGTATCTATATTGGAAGGTGTGGTTGAGCGTGGAACAGGGCGACGTTTGCGATCCTTAAACCGTCCATTGGCAGGCAAAACAGGAACAACAAATGAGTCACGTGATGCGTGGTTTATTGGCTTTTCACCTGACTTAGCGGTTGGT
>JAESUK010000004.1 GCA_016763095.1 Alphaproteobacteria bacterium | reverse complement strand
TTTGCCAAAGTTTCAGAAAACAATTCTGAACAACGTCTTGTGCATCTGCTTCGTTATGTAGACTCCGAAACGCCAAGTTAAAAAACTTCTGCGTGTGTCGCTTTACAAGCGTCGAAAAGGCTTGATGGTCTCCTTTTTGAATAAGGGCCATCAAGTCTTTATCGTCATTTGGTTGAGACATCGTCAATTTTACTACTCAGATGTCGTTTTGTTATCTTGATTTTGACGGCGATCCTGTCTCTTCTCCATAAACTTTTTTCTTTTATCTTTCATGTGTTTATGTGCCGCGCGCCCTTCTTCTTTGGAAATATCTCCACTGCCATCTTTATCGATTTTTGAGAAACGTTCTTCCGCATGCTTAAGAAATTCTGCTTTAGAGACAACACCATCGCCATCCAAATCTAGTTTTGGACCGTGTTTTCTCATTCCGTCTGGACCTGGACCGTCTGGACGTTCCATTTGTCCACGTGGACCGCGTTGATCTTCACCTTGTTGATCTTGCGCAAAAGCATTTGTTGCACTAAATGCCAATACACCCATTGTTAATATTAAAATCTTGTTCATCGTACCATCCTTTATAAATCATTTTGGTTATAGTATTCCTACGTTTGAGAAAGGTAAACCCTTCGCAAAAAAACAAAAATAATTATACTTAATCGTTGTATGAAGAAACTGTGCTTGGTTTTGGTGTTGCCTTTTGTACGATAGGCACACCTGCTGCTGGGGCAATTTGTGTAACACTCGCAACATCATCCTCGGACGCTGATGCCATCACAACATGCCCAGATTGCCGTGATAAGGCATCTAGACCGCGCTCTTTCACAAGCATCAGAAGCTTATCAAATATTTTAGGGCTGATTTTATCCGCACGCTTGGCAATAATGCCTGTCATGGATACAAGATCTGTCACTGGCATATCTTTTGGCAATGGATCCATACCGATTGATGTCAACACACGACCATATGCATTTTGATATTCCGCATAAGACAAGTGAAGCTTCGCGCGATTAAGAAGCGCATCCATTTCATGTTCTAAGTGATCTGCTTTCGACATAGATTTCATTTTCTCTGTCGCACTTGAAATCTTCTGCGTTACTGCCGCAAGTTTATGATGCACGCGGAAGTTATCCTGCGCGAGATCGAGCCTGTGTCTTGAAAGATGGACCTGAGACATCACCGCAACAAGCAATGCACGACGACGCATTTCAATTAATTTTTCTTTGTTCTTAACATGCTTCATACGCCCAGGGAGTGAAAACAGTTTGACCAAATTTTGAGTAATGGAAAAGGAAACCTCGTTCCAATCATTGTTCCCAAGATAGTTATTTCCATCATAATGATACCCAAGTGCTGCACCGATTCCAGGGATAGCACTTAATGCCGTCGTATTCACATTTCGTGCCCCAATGCGCTTCATAAGGATATTTTCGCGAATTTCTGGTCTTATCATCAAGGCAACAAGCTCCATTGCCGCAGGATCAAGATCAAGGGATGGAATGCTATCTTGGTTAAAGATCAAGGACTCATCAACGTTCAACTGAATATTATCATTTGGAGAGAGGTTAATCAGTGATGCAAGCTCAACTTTGGCGGTCACAAGGCTTTCCTTTAAAGACACAAGCTCTTGCATATTCTCAAGCAATCGCACCTGTTGCTTATAACGTGGCATCTTTGTGTAAGGTGTTTGCCACTTGTTCACTTCACGATCGAGCATCGCAACTTCTGCTTTTCCACTCTCAATCAGCGCATCAATGCGTTCAAGAAGGATTTGCGCACTTGCCGCACGCCAATATGCATACCGAACATCTTGAATGATATTATGAACAACTTTACGGCGACGTTCTTCTGCAACGCGCGCTTTATCGCTTAAGCTCTTTGCTTCTGCATACGCAATTCCTGCATCAATTGCGTTCCAGTTCACGCCAAGACGTGCTGTTGTTTTACTTTTCTCATCAAAGACTGAATTGGGAAGACTAGGATTTCCTGTTGCCAATGATCTTGGCATATAGCTCACGTCTTCATCACGCCCTGTGTATTTTGCTTGTGCATTTAAAGACGGAAGAACCTCAAGTAACGCAAGGTCAACTTCACCCTTTGCAATCATTCCCTCCATCACAGAAACACGGTGATCAAGGTTGTACAAAATTCCGCGCGCCATTGCTTCATGCAACGAGATAGCATGTGCAACGGGTTCTTGATCTGCGAATATGCTTTTGAAATCTTCTCCTAATACTTCGACTTGTTCATCAACCGTAATCGGATAGCTAGAGCGTGAACACCCGCCTACCATCAGCACACTACAAAAAGTGGCTAAGAGAACAAAACGAGATGATGTGCTTCTTAAAGTATGAGACATGTTTTTTAATCTGAAAGACAACGAAGCAGAATGCCTCATCGTTTATTGATACTGCGATTCTGACACGTGCGTGAAATCCTGTAAAGCCTTTTATATGGTAACTTAGCCGTCAGCCATAAGGATAGCACGGGTTTTACATACTAAAAGACCGGTTCCTATGGCGAAGAACCGGTCGAGTTAGGGTATGTAGTTTCCCATATCTATCAGGGTAAATAGATATCAGAATAAGCAGTTAGCTTATATACCCTCATCTGCACAAGAGCACACCCCTTTAAAAGCAAATGCCGTGCCAACAATAATATTGTTATAATTCAACATCCTGCATACAAGAACCGTCTATTTTTCGTATTTTTCGTCCTATTTTGCAAAGCATTTCCGATAAACAGAAAATCATTGCATTTTCATATTCTCGGATGTATTTAAGTAAATGGTACTAGAGCGAAATTCATGAAAATATTTACACACAAGCATCCTATTCCAGACAATTTTAAACATGCCGTTGTTGCTATTGGTAACTTTGACGGGATGCATCAGGGGCATCGTGCCTTGATTGATCAGGCAGCACAACTTGCAAAAAAACAAAATGTGCCCCTTGGAATTCTTACATTTGAACCGCATCCAAGATGTGTTTTTCAACCACACGAGTCCCCTTTTCGCATTACACCTCCGTCGGTAAAACAAGAAAAGATCGCCGAAACAGATGTCGACTTTCTTGTTGAGATTAATTTCACGCGGGAATTTGCGCAAAAATCAGCCGATGATTTTGTGAAAGATGTCTTGATTAAACAACTTGATGCCAAACATATCTTTATTGGTACAGACTTCCACTTTGGACAAAACAGATTGGGCTCTGCCAACACGATCAAAAACCATGGGCTAGATGTTCAATCGGTGATCATTGTCGAAGACGAACACAAACAAAAATATTCGGCCAGCCGTGTCCGTTCACATTTACGTAGAGGCATGATTGCAGAGGCAAATACCATTCTTGGCTGGAACTGGGAAATCAGAGGCACAGTTATCCATGGTGACAAGCGAGGACGCGAAATGGGATATCCAACAGCGAATGTATCTCTGGGAAAAACATTACACCCCGCCTTTGGTGTTTACGCGACCTTCGTTCAAATTGAAGGGGAAGACATATGGCGACCTGCGGCAACAAACATCGGCATTCGTCCAATGTTTGAAACACAAGACGCACTTATTGAATCCTTCATTTTGGATTTTGATGGTGATCTGTACGATAAAATTTTGCGCATACGTCCCGTTCAAAAAATAAGAGATGAGGCGCGTTTTAATTCTTTAGATGAGCTCATTCTTCAAATTGATAAAGACTGCACCACCATCAGAAAACTTTTGAACGCATAACAATATATGACCCTGTATCTTGCCTACGCCTCCAATCTTTGCCCCCTTCAAATGAAGAAACGCTGTCCTAGTAGCACGTTCATTGATACGTTTGAGTTATCAGGATGGGAGCTGTTTGTTATGGGGCGCGGATATGCTTCTATCCGTAATGCTGTTGATAAAAGCACTCTGACCGCTATTTATAAACTCACACCAGAATGCGAAGCTTCTCTTGATATTCAGGAAAGTGTGTCCGATGGACACTACCAAAAACATTATATAAATATCAACAACATAGATCATCTTATCTATATTGCCCGGAATACGGAAAACGGTGTCCCTTACCGTGATTACAAACATCGTATTCTTGCTGGATTAAAATACAGAAATGCGCCAGATCACTATATCGCGCATTTTGAACAGATAGAAGACAGTGGAAAAAACAGCCCCGATAAAGATTATTCTGATGGTGGTGGTGGGCTCAGCCGAAAAACCACTTGAATTTTGAGTGTAAAATTGGCATAAAAGCTTTATGAACACTCACCTTGCAGAGATCATCATTCGAATTATCACCCCAGTGTAGGGATAAACCTCACTGGATAACTGCATTGGTGCAAAGATCATACTTGATCGATCTTCTTATTTTCCTTAGAAATAACTCATAATTTTTAAAACACGAAAGACTTATACGATGTCATCTGACTCAAATAATAATGCTGACTTTTACAAAGAAACCGTTTTCCTTCCGAAGACAGAATTTCCAATGCGTGGAGAGCTTCCGAAAAAAGAGCCTGCCATTCTTGAAAAATGGAATGAGATGGATCTCTACAAAAAGCAACGTGAGCATGCCAAAGGACGCGATAAGTTTATTTTGCATGATGGACCACCATATGCGAACGGAAACATCCATATTGGGCACGCGATGAACAAAGTCTTAAAAGACGTGATCATCAAAACAATGGCTATGCGTGGTTTTGACACGCCGTATGTTCCGGGTTGGGATTGTCACGGGCTTCCGATTGAATGGAAAGTTGAAGAGAAATACCGTAACGAAGGCAAAGACAAAAACGAAGTTGATCCTATCCAGTTCAGAGAAGAGTGTCGCCAATTCGCCCGTAAATGGGTTGATATTCAAGCGCCTCAGTTCCAGAGACTAGGGATTAGTGGAGATTGGAAAAATCCATATCTCACGATGACGAACCGCGCGGAATCTCTTATCACAAAAGAAATTCATAAATTTCTTAAAAACGGCGGACTATACAAAGGCGTTAAGCCTGTGATGTGGTCTGTGGTTGAGGAAACAGCCCTTGCAGAGGCCGAGGTTGAGTATAAAGAACATAAATCCGTGACGATCTGGGTCAAGTTCCCGATTATTGAGAGCAATAATGCGCTTCTTAAAGATGCGAAGATTGTGATCTGGACAACAACGCCTTGGACAATGCCGTCCAACCGTGCCGTTGCCTTTGGTAAAAACATCGAGTACGCAGTTTATACCGTAGAAGCAACCGAGGAAAACTCAGGCGCAATCGTTGGCGAGAAGCTTGTTCTTGCAACAACCCTTGCTGAGAATGTGAAAACACAGGCAAAAATTGAAGAATGGTCTGCATCAGAACCATTTATGGGCGATACCGTTGAGGGCACAATCTGCGCCCATCCATTCCGCGGACAAGGCTATGATTTTGATGTTCCTGCGCTTTGCGGTGACTTTGTAACGGATGAATCTGGAACTGGTTTCGTGCATATTGCCCCAGGACATGGCGCCGATGACTTTGAGCTTGGAAAGAAACACAATATCGAAATCACAGACAATGTAACAGATGATGGGAAATTCCGTGATCATGTGCCGTTGTTTGCTGGCACAGAAGTTTACACCCAAGAAGGAAAGCTTGGTGGCGGGAACTTTGTCATTCTAAAAGCAATGGCTGAGGCGGGTGCATTACTTGCCAAAGGATCAATGCGACATGAGTACCCACATTCATGGCGCTCTAAAGCGCCGATCATCTTCCGTACAACGCCTCAGTGGTTCATTGGTATGGATAACGACCTTGGGCTTCGTAAGACTGCCCTCAAAGCCATCGAAGAGACGCGTTGGGTGCCTAAACAAGGTAAAAAGCGTATTACAGCAATGGTCGAAGGACGACCTGATTGGTGTATCTCTCGTCAACGCGCGTGGGGTGTGCCGATTGCGATCTTTATTGATAAAGACACGAACGAACCACTAAAAGATGAAAAAATTCTTGATAAGATCATCACGGCCTTTGAAGACGACGGTGCGGATGCATGGTGGACAGAAGACAATGCGTTCTTCTTTGAAGGCACAGACCACGACCCTGCAAAATACAAAAAAGTATTTGATATTGTTGATGTTTGGTTTGAGTCAGGGTCAACACATGCATTTGTTGTGGAAGATCGTCCAGATCTTGGACAACAAGCTGACCTTTATTTGGAAGGGTCGGATCAACATCGCGGATGGTTCCAATCCTCCCTGCTCGAGTCATGCGGAACACGCGGACATGCGCCATATAAAACTGTGCTAACGCATGGGTTTGTTTTGGATGAAAAAGGATACAAGATGTCCAAATCCGAAGGCAACGTGGTTGATCCAAAAGATGTGATTGATGAATTTGGTGCGGACATTGTTCGTCTTTGGGCATCATCATCGGATTATTCCAACGATATTAAGATTGGGAAAGATACGCTTAAATATTCAACCGATCTTTATCGCCGTATTCGTAACACGCTTCGCTTCTTGCTTGGTGCGCTGGAAGGCTTTAGCGAAGATGAAAAAGTTGCGTATGCGGATATGCCCGAACTTGAGCAATATATGCTTCACCAATTGGCGGACACAGACAGCAAGATCAACACAGAGATTGATGATTATAATTTCAGCCCAATCATGAAGATTATCCATGATTTCTGTAATGATGAACTTTCATCGTTCTATTTTGATATCCGTAAAGATCGTTTGTATTGCGATCGTCAGGATTCCGTTGAATGGCGTGCGTGCCGTACGGTTATGCATGAAATGTTTGAATGGTTGGTGAAACGTATTGCCCCAGTGTTGAGCTTTACTGCGGAAGAAACATGGAGCTATCGTCCAATACAGAGTAATGATGAGAGTATTCACCTAACAGAAGTTCTTGAAATTCCTGCGGAATATACCAACACAGCGTTGGCGGAGAAGTGGACGAAGATCAAAGACATTCGCGAGGTTGTCCTTGGTGCGATAGAGCCTCACCGTGCGAGTAAAGAGATTGGGTCATCCCTTGAAGCCTCCCCTGTTATCTATACAGAATGCGACTATGCAGGCTTGATTGATGATGTATTGGCGGCAGAGGTTTGTATTACGTCACAAGCCATGATGGTTGCCTCGGATGCGCCTGAGGACGCCTTTTCGTTGAGCAGTATTAAAGGTGTGGGCGTTGTCTTCAAAAAGGCAGATGGGAAGAAATGTCAGCGTTGTTGGAAAATCTTGCCAGACGTTGGAAGTGACCCAGAATATCCTGATCTCTCCCCTCGTGATGCGGACGCAGTGCGTTGGTACACACAAAACAAGAAAAAGGTGGCTTAGTTAAGTCATCTTTTGATCTCAGTTATGCGTAGCTGTGAAGTTCACGAGTGAGGTTGAT
The DNA here is from genome assembly GCA_016763095.1 of Alphaproteobacteria bacterium. GTDB lineage: Bacteria > Pseudomonadota > Alphaproteobacteria > Micavibrionales > Micavibrionaceae > UBA1850. The sequence continues at coordinate 3,695 of JAESUK010000004.1, read as the reverse complement.
AGTGCGGGTTGTGCATTGTCTAAGCCTGCTAAGGCTTGCTTGAAATCCTCAACAGGGTTCAATCCCTCACAACCAACGGACACGCGGATCATTAACGGATCAAGCGCAATCGGATCAAGCGTGGGGTTTAGTATCGTTGGGTTCTGTTTATCGGGATTGGCGAAAATACCGTACATAAGGGCGATGGTGAAGTGCATGCCAAGGCTTTGTCCTTTGAAGCCTTGAAGGCTATCATAAAGCTTTACGGCATTTTCGGGGTCATGCATCGTAAAGGACAGCAAACTTCCATACCCACCATTCGGTTTTCGAATCTTATTGTAAGCATCGGTGTCGATCACAGACGGATGATTGACTTGTTTGACGACAGAGGATGATTGTAGAAGTGCGACCAGTTTCAACGCCTGTGCATTCATTCCGTCTACGCGCTGTTCGAACGTGCGCGATTGCTTTTCGATTTCCAGCGCATCACGGATATAAAGATGATCTTTATGATGCTCATGTAGATGCGCGCGATATTCCGTATAGTGTTTTGAGCTTGGGTTCAGCGTTAACGCACCACCCATTACATTTCCGCCCCCTGTGAAGGATTTGGTCAGGCTTGTGACTATGACATCGGCATAGGGCGTGACATCGACATCCAACCATGTCCCGATGGTGTTATCAATCACCAAGGGCACATCATATTTGTTTGTCATTTCTTTGAGCCGTGGCAGGTCGATTGTGTGCAAGAGCGGGTTACTTGGCGCTTCACAGAAAACGGCGCAGGTATCGCGCTTGGCAAGCTCGTGCACGAGTTTTTTGAAATCATTTTCGGAATTATAGGGCACGTATGTCGCGCCTGCTGTGCCATTAAATTCGTTTTGTATTCTGCGAGAACTGGCATAGGACACGCCAAACTGGATTGTTTTTTTGCCTTGTCCCTTCCCGTATTGTGAGATCATTTGATGCGCATTGTAAATGGACGCCATGCCCGTAAGGTACAAAAAAACATCCTCTGCTTTTACCGCGGGGGATGTGGTGCTCTGTGCATTGGTAAGGTTGGTAATGCGAGCCTTTATGATGTGGAGTGTCTTGTCGTATTGATCCGCATCGTGAACAATTTTGTCCTTTGTAATATCCTCGGCAAAGCGTGAAGATATGATCTGCCCTGTGTTCTCAGTGAATTTTTTAAGCGTGTCTCGCTTGTCTTGTGGATAATGATGGCAGTCAGGTCGTTATCGAGGCGTTGAATGTCCCCGCACCCGACGAAATCACGCGCTTGTTTGGCGATTGTTTCGGACGGTAAAATTTGCAGATATTGCCCTGCGCCCGCGAAGTCGTTTTCATATTTTTGGCGGAGCGTTTCAAGAATGTCGGAGGATCGGTTGCGCGGATATCCTTGTTCAAGTGCCGCGAGTGTTTCCGCGTCGCCCTGCTCGTGCTTTATCGCATCGGCAACCGTTGGAATAGAGACAGAGACCCCGTGTTGGTCGTTGGGTGGAATGGGCGTTCCTAAGGGAAGAACCTGAGGTTTCATCGTTTGTGTCTCTAGTTTTAATTATGTCTTTTATATTCCATAATACCACAACTCATGTCAACATAAAAAGATGTGTTTTACACGGGAAATAAGATAAAAATAGACGCGCAATAGCATGGGGTGTGGAGGTGTTGCATTGGTGTATGAATACTAGAAAATGGTGGCTTGGCTAAGTCTTTTTTTGAGGTAAAAGTGTTGGGGTGCTTTTATATGATTTTAGAAGCCCTAACCAACACACTTTTTAACTCAATTTTAGCAGAATACACGCTGTATGCATCTGCAAGCAAAGCAATAACACATACACAAAAAATCCATGCCCACTCAAAACTTTCCAGCTTATTAAACAACCAAATAAATAAACAAGGCGCAGTAAGTAAAACACAAAATACAACCCCAACATTAAAGTGTACTTTTAATTTTTTGTAGTCTGGCCATTCGTGTAAAATTTTGAGGTCTTTTTCCTGAGGAAATAGTACACTAACTCCTTCTTTAAGTACCCAACAACAAATTGTTACTGGGAGCAATGGCATCCATGTTAAAGCCCCCTCATTAAACCGAATCCTATTGAAGCTACTAGACAAAACTTCGCCAAAACATAAAAATCCAATCCCACCAGCCAAAATCACAACGAACTCCCAACTAACAAAGAAAGTTTTTGCGTAATAGCACAATTTGGTCAATGCCTCATATCCCTTTCTTTTGTTATTTTATCAAACAGTTTCTTTGCCTTTATGGCCAACTCTTCAGGTTTTGGTTCTTTTAGATATTGAAAGCTCTTCTGAGTATCCCCAGTTTTAATTATGATTTCTTCACCATTCTCTACGCCATGAACTTTACCGCTACCATATCCGTCAGCTGCCATCAAAATTGCGGCATCTCCAATGGCTGGGGTCTTATCTGGTTCATATTCGCAAGAATCTATCATTTTATCCATAAGACTTATAATTTCTGTTTTCAATCCTTCTGGCTTTGATGTCTGTTCTTTAACCATTATTTCAGAAGCATTTCGCTCATCTAAATAACCATTTAGACTCTCCCAGAGTCGTCCATACAACGGGTTTGGTGGATGAACGGTAGCAGAAATTTCAGTAAATTTATCAAGTTTTTTCAAACGACTGGTAAAAGCTCGATAGTCAGATATTGGTTCAACATCACAGCTAACAAAAAAGTTATCAAATGCCTCCTCAATAATTAACTTGAAACGTCTAGGAAAGATATCTTCCTGAATGTGATTCCATACATCTAAGAAGGCTATTCCTGAGCACTCTGGTAAGTAAACAAACGGAGAGCTCGCTTCTACTTGATTATGAATATCTTCTTCAATTTGCGAACGATTCCCTTCATCAATTACCGTTGTATGCCCTCTATTTTTATATTTGGACATATGGATTATCCAAAGACCTACGGTCTATAACATCAGTGATAGTCCAGTCAAATTTACCAATATTAACGGTAGGAGCATAACAATCGCATCCATCAACTTAGCTTGGCTAAGATTAATCTTAACCACTCGACCGATATAATAACGACCTTTTACCACACCTTTTCCTTACTATAAAGAATGTTGAAACATAATATCTATAAACTACCCTATAACTTGATGCTTCGTAACAAGAACATACAAGGGACTCACATTAATTAGGTGTGTTTTCACCACTCAAACACAAAACCATTGATTTTTTGCAATGGTTTTGAGATAGTGAGGTTAAGTGTGCTGATTGGCGCACCCGGGGCTTAGTAATCCCAAACATAAGCGGTTGGCATCAACCGTTATTGGTGTATTTTTCTTCATCGTAAAATGCATCAAGGATGCCATCCCTCGGTCTATGACCGGGAGCGATGGCTATGTCCAGAGCCTCGGCTTAAAAGTCGTCGGCCATTTCTTATGTTATGGTTACTAACTCCCGGTCACCAAGGTCAAACTTGGTGGCTTTTTCTTTGGAATTTTAGAGGAGTGAAGACATGAATGAGGATGATAGAGAAAAGACAAGAGGGCGTTTATGGTCTTCTTTGTTGGAGTTAGACAAGTTATCAAAAGAAGAGTTAGATGTGGAAATTGAAAAAATAAAAAAAACAAAAGATGAGAGGGAAAAGAATGACGAAACATCGTCATCCACCCTACATTGAGTTTTAAACTTGATATTCCCCAATGACCTTTCCCCTTCTGTGTTTTATGGAA